>NZ_JAFLNG010000894.1 GCF_017427025.1 Streptomyces sp. FH025 | reverse complement strand
AAATCCGTACGTCGTGATGTGGAAAGCCCTTGCCCTGGCCGCTCCCGCATGAGGAATCATGTGGACATGCCCGAGAACCGCGACCCCATCCGTCTGCTCGCCATCCGCGACACCCCGCTCTCGCTGGACGAGGTGTACGAGGCGGTCGGCGACGACGCGGCCGGCGGCACCACCGTCTTCGTCGGGACGGTGCGTGACCACGACGGCGGCAAGTCGGTCTCCGCCCTGGAGTACAGCTGTCACCCGGCCGCCGAGCAGGAGCTGCGCCGGGTCGCCGAGAAGGTCGTCGCGGACTTCCCGGTCCTGGCGCTCGCCGCGGTCCACCGGGTGGGCCGGCTGGAGATCACCGACAAGGCCGTGATCGTCGCGGTCTCCTGCGCGCACCGCGGCGAGGCCTTCGCGGCCGCCCGCCGGCTGATCGACGACCTCAAGCACGAGGTGCCGATCTGGAAGCACCAGGTGTTCGCGGACGGCGAGGAGGAGTGGGTCGGCGCCGAGGGCTGCTGATCCCCGCCCCGGGCGGTGGAACCGGCCGCACGCGGAGCACGTCCCACGGGGCAGGCGCGCCGGAGGCTCACCCGAACGGGTTCGGACCGGCGCTCCGGTTACTCCCCTGGAAGTGCGCCGATCGGCCGTCCCGTAACCCGGACGGCCTCGGCCGCGTTGTCCGCCGGAGTGGTTAATCTGCTCATAGACACGACGAGCCTGGGAGTACTGGTATGGGCACGCTCGCCTGGTTGATCATTCCGGTTGTCGCCGTCCTGGTAGCCGCCGTCTGGGCGGCCTGGGCACAGCGGGCCCCGAAGGCCACGGGGGACCCGGCCTCGCTCGCCGAGCACCGGCGCTTCATGGCCGCGATGGAACGCACCACCGCGGGGAAGGCGGCCCCCGGGGAGCGCTCCGGCCGGTAGCCCGCCGGGCGTCGCGTCACCCGCGTCCCGTACTGTCGAGGCATGCCACGCCGCTCCGCGACGATGCTCGCTGCCACCCTGCTGCTCATAGCGCTGCTCTGCGTCTCGGTGCTGATGAAGGTGCCGTACACGGAGATGAGCCCGGGCCCGACGTACAACACGCTCGGCGACCAGGGCGGCAAGCCGGTGATCACCATCACCGGGCGCGACTCCTACCCGGCCAGCGGGCACCTCAACATGACCACCGTCCAGGTCACCGGGGCCAAGTACGAGCCCAGCCTGGTCAACGCGGTGATCGGCTGGCTGCGCGACGACGTGCTGGTGGTGCCGCACGACAACGTCTACCCGAAGGGGCAGACGGACGCCGACGCCAAGAAGCAGAACGCGGAGGAGTTCGCCTCCTCCGAGGACAGCGCGCGCACCGCCGCGCTGAAGCAGATGGGCATCCCGGTCGGCAGCGAGCTGATCGTCAAGTCGGTCACCGCGGGCGCCCCGGCCGAGGGCCGGCTGCACGCCGGGGACCAGATCGTCGCGGTGGACGGCACCGCGGTCACCTCGGCCGAGCAGGTCGTTGCCGCCGTCACCAAGCACAAGCCGGGCGAGTCGGTGGTCTTCACCGTCGTCCCGCGGGTCAAGGACGCCTCCGGCAACGGCGCCGCCCCCGCCCCGGGCGTCAGGACCGACGTGACCGTCCCGACCGCGCGCGCCAAGGACCTCGACCCGCAGGCCCCGGCCGAGCGGGCCGAACTCGCGGTGGTCGGCATCGGCACCGCGATCCGGCACACCTACCCGTTCCAGATCGACATCGGCCTGCAGGACGTCGGCGGCCCGAGCGCCGGGCTGATGTTCTCGCTGGGCATCATCGACAAGCTCACCCCCGGCGGCGACCTCACCGGCGGCAGGTTCGTCGCCGGCACCGGCACCATCGACGACGACGGCAAGGTCGGCCCGATCGGCGGCATATCGATGAAGCTGATCGCCGCCCGGGACGCGGGGGCCGAGTACTTCTTCACCCCGTCCTCGAACTGCGCCGAGGCGACCAAGAACACCCCGTCCGGGCTGACCCTGATCAAGACGGACACGCTGGACGGCGCGCTGAAGTCGCTGGAGCAGATCCGCTCCGGGCAGACCTCCGCGCTGCCGTCCTGCGCCAGGTAACGCCGGGCGACGCCCGGCGGCTACGAGAAGGTCGCCAGCAGCGCCTCGGTCAGGCCGGGCACCAGGTCCGGTCCGGTCAGCACCTCGCGGGCGGAGTCCTTGGAGCGCAGCCGCAGGGCGATCTCCTTCTTGCCGTCGCGCAGCACCGCGGCGGTGATCCGCACCTCCTCGCGCTTGGGGTGGTTGGCCACCCACTCGGCGAGCTGGGCGTCGCTGGCGCCCCGCGGGCGGGACTGCTCGGCGCCCGGCGGCAGCATCAGCCGCTCGACGACCAGGGCGCAGCCGGCCACCGCGTCGGGCCAGGCGATGGTGCCGAGGAACTTGTCGAGCTCCGTCCCGGCCGGGATCTCGTCCTGTTCGACCGGGGTGAGGCCGGCCTCGTCGCCGTCGGCGAGGCCGAGCTGCTCGGCGATCCTCGGGTCGGCCTTGCGCAGAGCGGTGCTGTCCACCAGGGCGAACAGCCGGGCCGGGAGGTCCCAGCCGAGGGAGGCGGCGTACTCGTCGATCTCCAGCGCGGCCCGGGTGAGCGGGGTGGCGGCCGGGAGCTTGGAGACGTCGTCGGGGGAGTTGTTCAGATCAGACGCGTCGGACATGCCTCAATCC
>NZ_JAFLNG010000893.1 GCF_017427025.1 Streptomyces sp. FH025 | reverse complement strand
TCCCCAGCGCGGCCCCGTCGGCCCCGAGGGCCAGCAGGTGCACCGACGTGGCGTCGTACTCGTCGTACTCCAGTTCCTCCGGCACGTTCTGCTCGACGACGAACACCTCGCGCCGGACCTCCCGCACCAGCGTCAGGTCCACCTCGCCCTCGGCGACCCGAACGGTGACCGGCACCTCAGCTCTCCGCCGCGATGATGTCGAGCGCCTTCTGCAGGTCCTCCGGGTACTCGCTGCTGAACTCGACCCACTGCCCGTCCGCCGGGTGCTCGAAGCCCAGCGAGACCGCGTGCAGCCACTGCCGGGTCAGCCCGAGCCGCTTGGCCAGCGTCGGGTCGGCGCCGTACGTCAGGTCGCCGACGCACGGGTGCCGCAGCGCGGACATGTGGACGCGGATCTGGTGGGTGCGGCCGGTCTCCAGCTTGATGGCCAGCAGCGAGGCGGCCCGGTAGGCCTCGATCAGGTCGTAGTGGGTGATCGACGGCTTGCCGTCCCGGGTCACCGCCCACTTCCAGTCCGAGCTGGGGTGCCGCCCGATCGGCGCGTCCACGGTGCCGCTCATCGGGTCCGGGTGCCCCTGGACCAGCGTGTGGTAGCGCTTCTCGGTGATCCGGTCGTGGAACTGCCGCTTGAGGTCGGTGTACGCGCGCTCGGACTTGGCGACGACCATCAGCCCGGAGGTGCCGACGTCCAGCCGGTGCACGATGCCCTGGCGCTCGGCGGCACCCGAGGTCGAGATCCGGTAGCCCGCCGCGGCGAGCCCGCCGATCACGGTCGGGCCGGTCCAGCCGGGGCTCGGGTGCGCGGCGACGCCGATCGGCTTGTCGACCAGCACGATGTCCTCGTCGTCGTGGACGATCCGCATGCCCTCGACCGGCTCGGCGACGATCCGCACAGGGGCGGCGGGGGCCGGGATCTCGACCTCCAGCCAGGAGCCGGCGGTCACCCGGTCCGACTTGCCGGCCACGGCGCCGTCGAGCGTCACCTTGCCGTCGGCGGCCAGCTCGGCGGCCTTGGTCCGGGAGAAGCCGAACATCCGGGCCAGGGCGGCGTCGAGGCGCTCACCCTCCAGGCCGTCGGGTACGGGGAGGCTGCGGATCTGCGCTGCGGTACTCACCCGTACGAGTATGCCGGAAACGCGACCCCGCCCCTCCCGCCGGTGGTCCGTCGACGGACGGGCCCTCCTACTTCTCGCCCTTGTCCGTCTGCTGGTGCACGGTCCCGTCCGGGTTGCTGCCCCGGAACGACAGCAGGACCACCAGGATCCCGCCGCACACGATCGCCGAGTCCGCGAGGTTGAAGACCGCGAAGTGCTGGACGGAGATGAAGTCCACCACGTGCCCGCGGAAGACGCCCGGCGCGCGGAACAGCCGGTCGGTGAGGTTGCCGAGCGCCCCGCCCAACAGCAGCCCGAGCGCGATCGCCCACGGCAGGCTGTACAGCCTGCGGGCGATCCGCCAGATCACCACGATGACGGACGAGGCGATCATCGTGAAGACGACGGTCAGCGCCTGCCCCATGCCGAAGGCGGCACCGGAGTTGCGGATGACCTGGAAGGTGACGACGTCGCCGATCACCTTGATCGCCGCGTGGTTCTCCAGCCGGGCGACGACCAGCAGCTTGCTGGCGAGGTCGATCAGGAAGGCCACCACCGCGACGACCAGCAGCACCCCGACCCGCCGCGGGCCCTTGGGCTTGTCCACCGCCGTGGCACCGGCCGGGGACGCCGGCTCCGGAGCCACCGGGACCTCCGAGGGCTCCGCGGCCTTCGGGGCCTCCGTCGGCTCGGCGGACTCGCCGGGATCGGTCACGGCCGCCTCCACGTCATCGGCGGGCTTCGGGACGGCGTTGTCCCGGGTCTGGGGGGAACCTTGCGTACTGATGATCCGCTCCGCTGCCGATGGAACTCCCCCGGACCTGAGGCGGGGGAGAGTGCTGGGCCGATGGCCGTCCCGAAGTCGTCCGGAAACGGACGCGTCAGGCGACGTTACGGGGTCGAGCGTACGGCAAGCCCGACCCCCCACGTCGCCCCGGTGGGCCGGTTCAGCGGCGTTCCTGCTTGGCCTTGCACTGCACGCACAGCGTCGCCCGGGGGAAGGCCTGCACCCGGGCCTTGCCGATGGCCTGACCGCAGGACTCGCAGATGCCGAAACCGACGCCCTCCAGCCGCTCCAGGGCGCGCTCGGTCTGGGCGAGGCTGTCCCGCGCGTTGTTGGCGAGCGCCAGCTCGCTCTCCCGCGAGATGTTCTTCGTACCGGCGTCCACCTGGTCGTCGCCGGCTCCGTCGTTGGAGTCGCGCATCAGGCCCGCGATGGCGGCGTCGGCGGCGTCGATCTCGCCCCGCAGCCGCTCCAGGTCGCTGATCAGCTCGTCGTGCAGCTCGTGGACCTCCTCGGTGGTCCACGGCTCCTCACCGGGGCGGACCGGCAGCGTGGCCGGGTCGACGGACTCGGCACCGCGCGGCACGGTGACGGTGTCGGTGCTGTTCTGAGGTGCGGTAGTGGTCACGGTCCCCTCCCCTGGATCGGCCGCCACGGCCTTGCGTGCCCGCTTGGTGACGGTACCCGCGCCGATTGCCTTCTCAGCCATGGCTTCGACCCCATCTACGAACGAATCGAGCCGCCGGTTCCCGGCGGCTTCCAGTGCCGGAACGATAATCCCGATCAAAACCGGTCACA
>NZ_JAFLNG010000892.1 GCF_017427025.1 Streptomyces sp. FH025 | reverse complement strand
GCGGGGTCGCCACCACCGTACCACTCGGGTGTACGCCGTATCTCGATAGTGGACGCCGTACACCTCCGTGTGTACGTTGTATCCAACCGATACGTCGTACACCTCGTCCCGGAGGGGGATATCCATGTCCACGGAGCAGAACATGCAGGTGGCGGTCGTGCTGGGCAGCACCCGCGCCGGCCGCTTCGGCCCGGTGGTCGGTGACTGGCTGCTCGGCCATCTGGCGGCTCGCGGCGACATGACCGCCGACCTGGTCGACCTGGCCGAGACCCCGCTGCCGACCGTCATGCCGTCCTTCGGTGGAGAACTGCCCCCGGGTGACCTCGAGTTGCTGGAGGCGGTGACGCCCCGGCTGGCGGCCGCCGACGCCTTCGTGTTCGTCACGCCCGAGTACAACCACAGCTTCCCGGCCCCGCTGAAGAACGCCATCGACTGGCACAACCAGCAGTGGCACGGAAAGCCGATCGGCTTCGTCTCGTACGGCGGTCTGTCCGGCGGCCTGCGCGCCGTCGAGCAACTACGGGTGGTGATGGCCGAGTTGAACGCCACCACGATCCGCAACACGGTCAGCTTCCACGGCGCCTCCCAGTGCTTCGACGCCGACGGCAAGCCCCGCGACCCGGCCGCCGACGCCGCCGCCAAGACCATGCTCGACCAACTGGCCTGGTGGGCCCAGGCATTGCGTGACGCCCGGCAAACCCGCCCGTTCGCGGCCTGAACCCGGGGGAGGGGGAACGGACATGGACGCGGAACCGGTCGAGGACCGCCCCAGGCCGCCGCTGCTCGGCGTGCTCGGGCTGATGCTCGGCATCTTCCTCTCGGCCCTCGACGGGCAGATCATCGGCACCGCGCTGCCGACCATCGTCGGCGATCTCGGCGGGCTCGAACACCTCTCCTGGGCGGTCACCGCCTACCTGCTCACCTCCGCCGCCGCCACCCCGCTCTGGGGCCGGCTCGGCGACCTGTACGGGCGCAAGGGCGCCTACCAGTGGTCGGTGGCGGTGTTCCTGATCGGCTCGATGCTGAGCGGACTGTCGCAGAACATGGGCGAGTTGATCGCCTTCCGGGCACTCCAGGGCGTCGGCGCGGGCGGGCTGATGGTCGGCGCGCTCTCGGTGATCGGGGTGCTCGTCCCCGCCACCGACCGGGCGCGGATGCAGTCGGTGATCGGCGTGCTGATGCCGATCGCCTTCGTCGGCGGACCGCTGCTCGGCGGCCTCCTCACCGACCGGCTCAGCTGGCGCTGGGCCTTCTACGTCAACCTGCCGGTCGGGCTGTTCGCCCTGCTCGCGGTCGGCCTCGGGGTGCGGCTGCGGACGGAACGGATCCGCGCCCCCTTCGACTGGGCCGGGGTCGCCCTGCTGACCACCGGCATCCTCGGGCTGACCCTGGTCAGCAGCTGGGGCGGGACGATGTACGCCTGGACCTCCCCGTGGATCCTCGGGACCGGCCTGGTCGCCGTGGTGGCGCTCGGCTGGTTCGTCCGTACCGAACTGCGCGCCCCCGGGCCGCTGATCCCGCCCGCGCTGTTCCGCGATCGCAACTTCACCGTCGCCCAGGTGCTGGGCTTCCTCGCCGGCGCGGTCATGCTCGCCCTGATCGGCTACCTGCCGCAGTACCTCCAGTTCGTCCAGGGCGTCTCGCCGACCGCCGGCGGCCTGCTCCTGCTGCCCCTGATGCTCGGGATGATGGGCACCCAGCTGTTCACCGCCCGGCTGATGAGCCGGCCGGGCGGCGAGCGCCGCTACCCGCTGCTGGGTGGGGCGCTGGCCCTGATCGGGGCCGCGCTGCTGCTGCTCCTGGGGACGGACACGCCGGTGGCCCTGGCCTCCGGGCTCACCGCGGTCGCCGGGATCGGCATCGGCCTGCTGATGCAGAGCACCCTGCTGACCTCGATGGGTGCGGTGCCGCGCCAGGACATGGGGGCGGCGATGGGCGTGGTGACCCTGCTGCGCAGCATCGGCGGTTCGCTCGGGATGGCCGCGCTCGGCGCCGTCTACACCGCCCGGCTGACCGCCTCGCTCACCGAGCGGCTGGGGGCCGACGAGGCGACCCGGCTGACCGGGGGCGGCGGGCTCACCCCGGCCTCACTGACCGGGCTGACCCAGTCCGTCCGGGACGCGATCGGCGAGGCGGTCACCGGCGGGCTGCACGGCACGGTGGCCGGCGGCGTCGCGCTGGCGGCGGTGGCGACGGCGGTCGCCTGCCTGGCTCGGCCGGGTACGGACCCGGCCGGGGCGCCGCAGGAGGCCGGGGCGCCCGTGGAGAAGGCCCCGGTGTAGCGGGCCCGGTCAGCCGGACGCGGGCGGGCAGTGGCCGGTGAAGCAGAAGGACGTGAGCTCCGACTGGAGGAGGGCGTGCAGCGGGGCCGGCCCGCCGGTCTCGGGGCCGGCCACCAGGATGGCCCAGGCGACGCCGTCCGGGCCGGTGAAGAAGTGGGCGACCGAATGTCGGACACCGGAGCCGGACAGGTTGTAGGAGTACTCCAACTCGGCGCCGCCGTCGGCGGTCTGCTCCAGCCGGATCCGGTGGTACTCGGGGAACCGGCTGGTCAGGGTGGTCAGGCTGGTGTCGGTGGCGGCGGCCTCCTCGTACGGGGACCTGGCCTCCATCGGCCACACCTGGACCAGGCTGAGGCGGTCGGGGGAGTCGTAGAACACGGACTGGTTGTCGACCCG
>NZ_JAFLNG010000891.1 GCF_017427025.1 Streptomyces sp. FH025 | reverse complement strand
AGGCGGAAGCGCTCGCCGTCGGCGTCGACGTACCCGAGGTGCCGCAGGGTGATCAGCGCCCGGCGGGCGGTGGCGCGGGGCAGACCGGTGGCCCGGGCCACGGCGGCGAGGGGGTGACCGCCGGGCGCGGCACCGAGGGCGATCAGGACGTCCAGCCCGCGGGCGAGCGACTGGAGGAAACCGGAGCCGAGTTCCTCCTTGAGCCGCCGGCCGGACGACGGCAGCGCGAGTGCGGCCGGGGGCGCCGCCGGGAGGGCGAGTCGGCGCTCCATCTCCCGTGCCGTTTCCCGGAGTCGGGGCAGGGCGTGGCCTTCGAGCGAGTCGGCGTCGTGCCGGCTGGTGTGGCTGACGACGCTGACCGCGCAGACCGTCGCGCCCGAGGTGTCGCGCACCGGGACGGCGACGGCGACCAGCCCGGGCTCGATCAGCTGGTCGTCCACCGACCGGCCGCGCACGCCGGAGGTCCGTACCCGCTCCAGGAACCCGACGGGGTCCGGCGCACTCGACGGCGGCACCGCGAAACCGTCGTCGGCCTCACCGTCCTCGCGGTGCCGCAGCCAGGCGGCCCACCGGTCGTCGTCCCACTCGGCGGCGAACAGCGCGCCCGGCGCGCAGCGTTCGGCGGGCAGCAGGTCTCCGGTGCGGAAGGAGACGGCCATCGCGCGCCGCCGGGTGGCCTGGACGACGAAGCGCGCGCCGTCGCCGTCGGGGACGGCGATCGAGACGGACTCGTCGAGGTGGTCGGCGAGTTCGACGGCGAGCGGGCCGAGGAGTTCCGGCAGGCCGCTCCCGGCCAGGTAGGCGTTGCCGAACTCGGCGGCCCGGGGCGCCAGGACGAGGTCCCGCCCGTCGGAGCGCAGGTACCCGAGTCGGACGAGCGTGGTGGCGATCCGGTCGACGGTGGAGCGGGCGAGGCCGGTGGCGCGGGCGAGGTCGCTGGGGCGCTGACGCACCGCCGGGTCGACGGCCATGGCGTGCAGCAGGGCGAGTCCGCGCTCCAGCGGGCCGACGGACTCCTCGGGCCCGGCAACGGGCTCCTGCGGCGGAACGGACGGTGGCGGAACGGACGGTGGCGGAACGGACGGTGGCGGAACGACTTCGGGCATCGGCGGACTCCCCCTCACACGCCCGTTGACAGGCGTCGGACCTCGGCGCACACTCTGCGCACCCACGATTCCGAACGATAGTTCACCAGGCGAACAGGGGCAAAGGAATGGACAAACTGGTGGCCTCACCCGAGGAGGCCGTGGCCGACATCGGGGACGGCGCCTCGATCGCCGTCGGGGGCTTCGGCCTCAGCGGCGTCCCGAACGTGCTCATCCGGGCGCTGTACGCGCGCGGCTCCGGCGGCCTGAGCGTGGTGTCCAACAACTGCGGCGTGGACGGCGGCGGCCTCGGCGTGCTGCTGGCCGCAGGGCGGATCAGCCGGGTCACCGGCTCGTACGTCGGTGACAACAAGGAGTTCGCCCGCCGCTACCTCAGCGGCGAGCTGGAGCTGGAGCTCACCCCGCAGGGCACCCTCGCCGAGCGCCTGCGCGCGGGCGGCTGCGGCATCCCCGCGTTCTTCACCCCGGCGGGCGTCGGCACCATGGTCGCCGAGGGCGGCCTGCCCTGGCGCTACGCCCCGGACGGCGCCGTCGCCGTCGCCTCCCCGCCCAAGGAGGTGCGCGAGTACGACGGCCGCCGCTACGTGCTGGAACACGGCATCACCACCGACTTCGCGCTGGTCCGCGCGGCCCGGGGCGACCGGCACGGCAACCTCGTCTTCGCCAAGGCCGCCCGCAACTTCAACCCGCTCGCCGCGATGGCCGCCCGGGTGACCGTCGCCGAGGTCGAGGAGCTGGTCGAACCGGGCGAGCTGGACCCCGACGCGATCCACCTGCCCGGCGTCTTCGTGCAGCGCGTCCTGGCGCTGACACCGGAGCAGGCCGCGACCAAGGGCATCGAGCGCAGGACGGTGCGCGGCGCATGACATGGAACCGGAACGAGATGGCGGCCCGGGCCGCCCGCGAACTGACCGACGGCTGGTACGTCAACCTCGGGATCGGCCTGCCCACCCTGGTGCCGGGCTTCCTGGCGCCGGACGTGGACGTCGTCCTGCACTCGGAGAACGGCCTGCTCGGCGTGGGCCCGTACCCGACCGATCAGGAGGTGGACCCGGACCTGATCAACGCGGGCAAGGAGACGGTGACCGTGCTCCCGGGCGCGTCCTTCTTCGACTCCTCGCTCTCCTTCGGCATGATCCGCGGCGGCCACATCGACGCGGCGGTCCTCGGTGCCATGCAGGTGTCCTCCACCGGGGACCTGGCGAACTGGATGGTCCCCGGGAAGATGGTCAAGGGCATGGGCGGCGCGATGGACCTCGTCCACGGCGCCCGGCGGGTGATCGTGCTGATGGAGCACACCGCCAAGGACGGCACACCGAAGATCGTCCCCGAGTGCACCCTGCCGCTGACCGGCCGCGGCTGCGTGGACCGGATCATCACCGACCTCGGCGTGCTGGACGTGACGCCCGACGGCCTGGTCCTGGTGGAGACCGCGCCCGGCGTGAGCCCGGAGGAACTGAGGGCCCGAACGGCCGCGCCGGTGACGGCGGGTGATCCCCGATGACCCGCAACGTCCACCCGGTCGACGCGCCCCCGTCCGAGCGCCCGAACGGTTCACGGACGGAACCACGGACGGAACCA
>NZ_JAFLNG010000890.1 GCF_017427025.1 Streptomyces sp. FH025 | reverse complement strand
GCCGGCCGGTCCGGGAGGGGGCGTGCAGCGCGTACTCCAGGGCGATCCAGGCGCCGTAGGAGTGGCCGCAGAGGTCGGCCTCGGGGATGCCGAGATGGTCGAGGACGGCGTCCAGCCAGCCGAGCAGGCCGGGGACGTCGCCGAGCGGAGTGCCGTCGTGGACGCTGCGGCCGGGGTCGCCGATGAGGTCGACGGCGAGGACGCGGTGGCCGGCCCCGGCCCAGGCGGCGGCGTTGGCGAACCACATGGTGGAGGTGGCGCCGCCGCCGTGGAGCAGGACGAGGGGGCGGCCGTCGGCGGGACCGCAGGCGTTGATCCGGGTGGTGCCGTGGGCGGTGCGGACGGTGAGCGGCTCGACCGGGACGGGCCAGCGGGCGAGCAGCGTGTCGTAGGCGGCGAGGAAGGAGGCGGTGCGGGCGGACATGATGGGCCTCCGCGGGTGTGGTGTGATCGCGTGCGGGATCGCCCGCCGCGTCGCGCGACGAGATCGTTCGACATATCACTCGTTGAGCAAGTATCTCGTTGAGCGAGAGAATACTGGCACATGGAGCCCCGAGGAAGGACGAGAGGGTGGCTGAGGTAGAGGACCCGATGCGGCTGGTCCACCTGCTGCGCGGTCTGACGGTCGAACTCGACCTGTTCGGAGCGGAGTTCGCGGCCCGCAACGGGCTGCACCCGACCGATCTGCGGGCGCTGATCCATCTGCTGGACGCCGCCAGGGCCGGGCAGGTGGTCACCCCGGGCCGGCTCGGCGAGGCGCTGCGGCTGAACTCGGCGGGCACCACCGGCCTGGTGGACCGGCTGGAGCGGCTCGGACTGATCCGCCGCGAGCGCGATCCGCAGGACCGGCGGAAGGTCCGACTGGTGGTGGAGGAACGGGCGATGGAGCTGGGACAGGGCTTCTTCGGCGGCCTGATCGGGGACCTGGTCGCGACGATGGGCCGGTTCGACCCGGCGGAGCTGACGACCGCCCGGCGCTTCCTGGAGGCCATGACCGCGGTGGTGGCCGCCGCCAGGCAGGACTGAGCGGGGAGAGCCGTCGGACGGAGGCTACGCGGGCCCGAGGGCCCAGCTGATCACGGACAGCGTCGCCATCGACACCAGCGTCGACCAGAGCACCGTGTCCCGGGCGAGCACGGCGCCCTGCCCGTACTCGCGCGCGTAGGTGTAGACGTTCTGCGCCGTCGGCAGGGCGGAGAAGAGCACCACGGTGAGCAGCTGGTGCGGTGGCAGGTGGAGCAGTGGGCCGGCCACGGCGAGGGCGACCAGGGGCTGGACCAGCGTCTTGACCGCGACGGTCAGCCCGACCTCGGCGCGCCGTGAACGGCCTTCGGATGAATGGTCCCCGAACGGACGCTCTCCAAGCGGACGGTCTCCGGGCGAACGGCCGTCGGCGGACGGCCGGTTGTGCAGGGACATGCCGAGGGCGATCAGGGCGGTCGGCACCCCCGCGCCGCCGAGCAGGTCCCCGGAGCGCGTCAGCTCGGCGGGCAGGTGCAGCCCGGTCGCGGAGACGACGGCGCCGAGTGCGGCGGCCAGCAGGATCGGGTTGCGCAGCGGCAGGGTGAGCAGCGCCCGGCGCCCGGCCGCGCCGCCGTCCAGGACGGCCAGGACGGCGGGGGTGACCAGCAGGATCTGGAACAGCATCACCGGGCCGACGAACGAGGCGTCGCCGAGGACCTGCATGGTCACGGGGATGCCGAGGTTGGCGGAGTTGACGTACCCGGAGGCCATGGCGCCGATGGCCAGCTCGCCGGGCTCGCGGCGGAAGAACAGGTGCCCGGCGAGCAGTCCGAGGCCGGTCGCGACGGCGGTGCCGGCCATGAAGGCCAGCATGGACGGGTTGGCGAACCGCCCCAGCGGGGTGCGGGAGATCAACAGGAAGAGCCCGGCCGGCATCGCGACGTGGAAGACGAAGCGGTTCAGCACCGTCTCCGCGTGCGGCCCGAGCAACCGGGTCCGGCCGACCAGGTAGCCGATCCCGGTGAGCGCCCAGATCGGGGCGAAGCCGGACAGCAGCGGATGTAAGGAGGGCATGGTTCCTCGGATCGCTCGGACGGATCTGCCGGGTGCGGCGGGGTCATCCGCACGGGGCAGTAAAACAGGCGCCGTCGGCGAACCGATCATGGGCCTACGATGAGGCCGTGGAGGAGCACTACCTGAGCCTGACCGAGGTGGAGGCCATCGCGCGCCGCGCCCACCGGGGGCAGGTGGACAAGAACGGGCACCCCTACGGCGAGCACATCGCGGCCGTCGCGGGCGGGACGGCGGCGCGCGGCGGCAGCGAGGCGCAGATCGCGGCGGGCTGGCTGCACGACACCGTCGAGGACGACCGGCTGAGCCGGGACTGGCTGGCGCGGGCCGCGCTGCCGGAGGAGACCAAGGTGATCGTGGACGCGCTCACCCGGCGCCCGGACGAACCGGTCGAGGAGTACACCGCGCGCATCCTGGCCACGCCCGGCGCGCTGCTGGTCAAGCGCGCCGACCTGGCGCACAACTCGGACCCGGCCCGGCTGGCCTCGCTGGATCCTGCGACCGCCGAGCGGCTGGCCGCCAAGTACGCGCGGATGCGCGAGCTGCTGGGGCTCACCGGGGAGCTGTGAGGCCCCGCCCGGGCGAACCCCGCGGCGTACGGGAAACCAGGAGAGGGCCCGGGCCACGCGGATCGCGCGGGCCCGGGCCCTCTC
>NZ_JAFLNG010000089.1 GCF_017427025.1 Streptomyces sp. FH025 | reverse complement strand
CGGCATGCGGTCCACGCCGGCGATCCGGGCCAGCCCGGGGCACTGCTCCCGGGCCCGGGCGAGCGCCTTGCGGGCCTCGCCCGGCCGCCCGGCCTCGACGAGGGCGGCGGCGAGCGAGCAGCAGGCCAGGGTTCACGCACGGAAGGGTGCCGGAGGGCGACCGCCAGGTGAAGAGCGGGTGACCCATTTGTGATCTTGATCCCGCCCGACCAGCTCGTTTCTGCTCCCTCGGACGCTTCCCCGTACCATAGGGAAAAGCCGAGGCATGTCCAGATGCCCGGCGGGTGGACCGGTAGTAGCAGGCGGAACGTGGCGGCGGCCGACAGGGTCGCAGGTGCGCGTCCCGCGGCCGGGCCCGCCGTAACCCACGATTCCGGGAGAATCCGCTAGGCATGCCCACGCGCAACGACATCCGTAACGTCGCCATCGTCGCCCACGTCGACCATGGCAAGACCACGCTGGTCGACGCCATGCTGAAGCAGGCCGGCGCCTTCGCCGCCCACCAGCAGCTCGACGACCGGATGATGGACTCCAACGACCTGGAGCGCGAGAAGGGCATCACCATTCTCGCGAAGAACACGGCGGTCAAGTACCACCCCAAGGACGGCGGCGCGCCGATCACCATCAACATCATCGACACCCCGGGCCACGCCGACTTCGGTGGCGAGGTCGAGCGCGGTCTGTCGATGGTGGACGCGGTGGTCCTGCTGGTCGACGCCTCCGAGGGCCCGCTGCCGCAGACCCGCTTCGTGCTCCGCAAGGCGCTCAGCGCCCGCCTGCCCGTCATCCTGTGCATCAACAAGACCGACCGCCCGGACTCCCGGATCGACGAGGTCATCAACGAGACCTACGACCTGTTCCTGGACCTGGACGCGGACGAGGACCAGATCGAGTTCCCGATCGTCTACGCCTGCGCCCGTGACGGCGTCGCGTCGCTGACCAAGCCGGAGAACGGCACCGTTCCGGCTGACAGCACCAACCTGGAGCCGTTCTTCTCCACCCTGCTGGAGCACGTCCCGGCCCCGAGCTACGACGAGGACGCCCCGCTCCAGGCGCACGTCACCAACCTGGACGCCGACAACTTCCTCGGCCGCATCGCGCTGCTGCGCGTCGAGCAGGGCGAGCTGCGCAAGGGCCAGACCGTGGCCTGGATCAAGCGCGACGGCTCGATCCAGAACGTCCGCATCTCCGAGCTGCTGATGACCGAGGCGCTCACCCGCAAGCCGGCCGAGGTGGCGGGCCCCGGTGACATCTGCGCCGTCGCCGGCATCGCCGACATCATGATCGGTGAGACCCTGGCGGACCCGGAGAACCCGATCGCGCTGCCGCTGATCACGGTGGACGAGCCGGCCATCTCGATGACCATCGGCACCAACACCTCGCCGCTGGTCGGCCGTGGCGGCTCCGGCAAGGGCGCGGACGCCAAGTCCGGCGCCAAGGTGGACCGCAAGGTCACCGCCCGCCAGGTGAAGGACCGCCTGGACCGCGAGCTGATCGGTAACGTCTCGCTGCGCGTGCTGGACACCGAGCGTCCGGACGCCTGGGAGGTGCAGGGCCGCGGTGAGCTGGCGCTGGCCATCCTGATCGAGACCATGCGCCGCGAGGGCTTCGAGCTGACCGTCGGCAAGCCGCAGGTGGTCACCAAGGAGGTCAACGGCAAGACCCACGAGCCGGTCGAGCGCCTCACGGTGGACGTGCCGGAGGAGCACATGGGTGCCGTCACCCAGCTCATGGGCATCCGCAAGGGCCGGATGGACAACATGTCCAACCACGGTTCGGGCTGGGTCCGCATGGAGTTCGTCGTGCCGTCCCGCGGCCTGATCGGCTTCCGCACCGAGTTCCTCACCAACACCCGCGGCACCGGTATCGCGCACTCGATCCACGAGGGCCACGAGCCGTGGTTCGGCACCCTGACCACCCGCAACAACGGTTCGCTGGTCGCCGACCGGGCCGGTGTGGTCACCGCCTTCGCGATGACCAACCTCCAGGAGCGCGGCGTGCTCTTCTGCGAGCCGGGCACCGAGGTGTACGAGGGCATGATCGTCGGTGAGAACTCGCGCTCCGACGACATGGACGTGAACATCACCAAGGAGAAGAAGCTCACCAACATGCGGTCCTCGACTGCCGACGTGGCCGAGTCGATCGTCCCGCCGCGCAAGCTCTCGCTGGAGCAGTCGCTGGAGTTCTGCCGCGAGGACGAGTGCATCGAGGTGACCCCGGAGACGGTTCGCATCCGTAAGGTCGTGCTCGACCAGAAGGACCGCGGTCGCACCGCCTCGCGCGCCAAGAAGGCGTGATCCGGACGCGCTGAACGGCCATTGGCCGGAATGATTCGCCCCCCTTTCCTTTGGAGAGGGGGGCGAACTTTTTCAACTACTCCAAGTTGTCGGGGCCGCTATTCACGGAATAGCGCTCATCACACCCGGGTGTCCGCTGAGCGAACGTGACAGTTCGTCATCCGTGACGACTGTCCGTCTTGTGCCTGTCTGGCTATGTCTCAAATGTCCGGTTTTCGAAACTTACCGACTGTTCATGTGACCTAATTGAGATCGTCACTGGTCACTTTCGTGTCCGTGCGTGACGGATAGTGGGTGCAGTCAGGCTCGGGTCAAGGGTGAACGCGCAGGGGTGCGCGCCGAAACCACGAGCGCGGACGGCACAACGGGCCCGGTGACAACCGTTCCGTCGTGCCCTCCTCGTTGCAACGTCGAATTCAGGAGGCACACCGATGCGCGGTGCGAGCCAGGCCAAGTGGGTTGTCGCAGCTGTTGCTGTCGCCCTCGCCGCGACTGCTTGTAGCAGTGGCAGCAGCGACTCCTCCGGGGGCAGCTCGGACAGCGGCGCGGTCAACGCCACGGGCACCTTCAGCTACCAGAGCGGGGAGCCGCAGAACCCGCTCCAGCCGGCCAACGCCAACGAGACCATCGGCGGCCGTGTCATCAAGAGCCTCTTCAAGGGGCTCGTCGACTACGACCCCGCGAACGGTGCGCTGCGCAACCAGGTGGCCGACAAGATCGAGACCACCGACGCCAAGAACTACACCGTCACGCTGAAGTCCGGCTGGACCTTCCACGACGGCACCCCGGTCACCGCCGCGTCCTTCGTGAAGGCCTGGAACTGGTCGGCCAACGTCAAGAACAACCAGATCAACTCGTCCTGGTTCTCCGACATCGTCGGCTACGACGCCGTTCACCCGGACAAGGGCGACCCGACCGCCACCGAGATGTCCGGTCTGAAGATCGTCGACGACACCCACTTCACCATCGAACTGACCAGCCCGGTCTCGTACTTCCAGTACAAGCTCGGCTACTCGGCCTTCTCGCCGCTGCCCGAGGGCTTCTTCGCCGACCCGGCCGGCTACGGCCAGAAGCCGGTCGGCAACGGCCCCTACCAGTTCGTCTCGTGGGAGCACAACAAGGCCATCACCGTGAAGGCCTTCGACAAGTACGCGGGCAGCGACAAGCCGAAGAACGGCGGCATCGTCTTCCGCAACTACGCCACCGGTGAGGCCGCGTACAAGGACCTGCTGTCCGACACCGTGGACGTCCTGGACCAGGTCGACTCGACCGACCTGCCGAAGTACAAGGACGACCTGGGCAAGCGCGCGGTCGACCAGCCGCTGGGTGGCATCCAGAACATCAGCTTCGCGCTGTACCAGGGCGACTGGAGCGCCCCGGGCAAGGAGAAGGTCCGCCAGGGCCTCTCGATGGCGATCGACCGCGACACCATCACCAAGACCGTGCTCAACGGCAACCGCATCCCCGCCGACTCGTGGGTGGCGCCCGGCGTCATGGGCTACAAGGCCGGCACCTGCGGCGACGCCTGCAAGTACAACCCGGAGAAGGCCAAGCAGCTGATCGCCGAGGGCGGCGGCGTCCCGGGCAACAAGATCACCATCATGTACAACTCCGACGGCAGCCACAAGGAGTGGGTGGACGCGGTCTGCAACTCCATCAAGCAGGCGACCGGCGTCGAGTGCCTCGGTGACCCGAAGCCGGACTTCAAGACCGTCCGTGACCTCGTCACCAAGCAGCAGGTCCCGAGCATGATGCGGACCGGCTGGCAGCAGGACTACCCGCTGAACGCCAACTTCCTGCGTGACATCTTCTCGACGGGTGCGTCCTCCAACGACGCCCACTACTCCAGCCCGGAGTTCGACAAG
This sequence comes from Streptomyces sp. FH025, assembly GCF_017427025.1. Classification (GTDB taxonomy): domain Bacteria; phylum Actinomycetota; class Actinomycetes; order Streptomycetales; family Streptomycetaceae; genus Kitasatospora. The sequence continues at coordinate 13,290 of NZ_JAFLNG010000089.1, read as the reverse complement.
CTGGCGAAGGAGGCGGACGCCGCCACCTCGGTCGAGAAGACCGCCGAGCTGTACCAGCAGGCCGAGTCCGTTCTGGCCAAGGACATGCCGGCCATTCCGCTCTGGTACTACAAGACCACCTCCGGCTACTCCAACAAGGTCCAGAACGTGAAGTTCGACTCCTTCGGCGACCCGGTCTTCACCGACGTCGAGGTCAAGAAGTAATCGGTCGGCACCGCCTGACCCGGTGCCAACGGCCGGTGCCCGTCCCATCCCCACAAGGGCGAGGACTGGTACCGGCCGTTGGCACGCCGACCTATCTCTTGCCGGGTTGACGGGCCCGGCAGAGCCATACATGGAGGCACAATGGGGCGTTTTGTCGCGAGGCGACTGCTCCAGATGATTCCGGTCTTCTTCGGAACGACCTTGCTCATCTTTATGATGGTGCACGCGCTGCCAGGTGACCCGGTGGCAGCGATGTGGGGCGACAAGGCGCCGGACCCGGCGCAGGTCGCAGCCATAAAGCACCAGTTGGGTTTCGACAAGCCGATGTTCCAGCAGTACCTCGATTACATGGGGAACCTGCTCACCGGCGACTTCGGACAGACCATGGCCAAGCGGCCTGTGCTCGACGTGATCACCGAGGCGTTGCCGGTCACCATCCGGCTGGCGCTGTTCGCGTTCGTCATCGAGATCGTGCTCGGCATCGGCATCGGCCTGCTCGCCGGTCTGCGCCGCGGCAAGGCGTTCGACAAGGGCGCCCTGGTCATGACCCTGCTGCTGATCTCGATCCCGGTGCCGGTGCTCGGCTTCATCTTCCAGACGGTCTTCGCGGACGACCTGAAGTGGGTCACGCCGACCGTCCAGGACTCCAACGACATCACCCAGTTGGTGCTGCCGGCCTTCGTGCTCGGCTCGCTGTCGCTGGCGTACGTGGCACGTCTCACCCGTACCTCCATAGCCGAGAACATCAAGGCCGACTACGTCCGCACCGCGGTGGCCAAGGGCCTGCCGCGGCGCAAGGTGATCGGCACCCACCTGCTGCGCAACTCGCTGATCCCGGTGATCACCTTCCTCGGCACCGACCTCGGCGCCCTGATGGGCGGCGCGATCGTCACCGAGGGCATCTTCAACGTCAAGGGCGTCGGCAACGCGCTCTACCACGCGATCAACCTGAAGGAGGGCTCGACGGTCTCCGGCTTCGTGGCCTTCCTGGTGATCGTGTACCTGGCCGCCGGCCTGATCGTCGACCTGCTTTACGCGGTCCTGGACCCGAGGATCCGTTATGCCTGACCTGACCGAGAAGAAGACGGCCGAGGAGATCCCGGCCCAGGCCGCCGCCGTGGCGGCCGCCAAGCCCGAGAAGGCCCGCAGCCTGGGCTCCGACGCCTGGCACGACCTGCGGCGCAAGCCGATCTTCGTGATCTCCGCGCTGCTGATCCTGCTGCTGATCGTCATCGCCATCGCCCCGGGCCTGTTCACCTCGGTGGACCCCCGGGCCGGCGACCTGCGCCTGCACTACCTGTCGAAGCCGAACTACAGCCACTTCTTCCAGGCGGACTGGTTCGGCTACGACCTCCAGGGCCGCAGCATCTACGCCCGCGTCATCTACGGCGCCCGCGCGTCGGTGGTGGTCGGCATCTGCGTGACCCTCGGTGTGACCATCCTCGGCGGCATCGCCGGCATGGTCGCCGGTTACTTCGGCGGCTGGGTCGACACGATCATCTCCCGCGTCACCGACATCTTCTTCGGCATCCCGCTGCTGCTCGGCTCGCTGGTGATCCTGAACGCCTTCACCTCGCGCACGATCTGGAGCGTGGTCTTCGCGCTGGTCGCCCTGGGCTGGACCCAGATGACCCGTGTCATGCGCGGCTCCGTCATCACGGTCAAGCAGTCCGACTTCGTGACGGCGGCCAAGGCCCTCGGTGCCGGCACCGGCCGGATCATGTTCAAGCACATCCTGCCGAACGCGATCGCCCCGGTGATCGTGGTCGCGACCATCGCGCTCGGCGGCTACATCGCCACCGAGGCGACGCTGAGCTTCCTCGGCATCGGTCTGCAGGACCCGACCATCTCCTGGGGCATCGACATCTCCTCCGCCCAGAAGGTGATCCGCACGGCGCCGTTCTCCCTGTTCTTCCCCGCCGGCATGCTGAGCATCACCGTGCTGGCCTTCATCATGCTCGGCGACGCGGTGCGCGACGCCCTCGACCCGAAGCTCCGCTGAGAGAAGAGGTGACGACCCGATGACCACCGTGATCGAGAACAACCCGCAGCCCGACCGTCTCGAAGTCGGAACCCCGCTCCTGGAGGTCAAGGACCTCCACGTGGAGTTCCACACCCGGGACGGCATCGCCAAGGCGGTGAACGGCGTCAACTACTCCGTCGCGGCCGGCGAGACCCTCGCCGTGCTCGGCGAGTCCGGCTCCGGCAAGTCCGTGACGGCGCAGACCATCATGGGCATCCTGGACATGCCCCCGGGCAAGGTGACCCAGGGCGAGATCCTGTACCGCGGCAAGGACATGCTCAAGATGAGCAACGAGGAGCGGCGGCAGATCCGCGGCCGGAAGATCGCGATGATCTTCCAGGACGCGCTGTCCGCGCTCAACCCCGTGCTCAGCGTCGGCTACCAGCTCGGCGAGATGTTCCGGGTGCACCAGGGCGCCTCCAAGGCCGAGGCGAAGGCCAAGGCCATCGAGCTGATGGACCGGGTGCGCATCCCGGCCGCCAAGCAGCGGGTGAACGACTACCCGCACCAGTTCTCCGGCGGCATGCGCCAGCGCATCATGATCGCCATGGCGCTGTCGCTGCAGCCCGACCTGATCATCGCCGACGAGCCCACCACCGCCCTGGACGTGACCGTCCAGGCCCAGGTGATGGACCTGCTCGCGGAGCTTCAGGCCGAGTACAACATGGGCCTGATCCTGATCACCCACGACCTCGGCGTGGTCGCCGACGTCGCGGACAAGATCGCCGTGATGTACGCGGGCCGGATCGTCGAGACCGCCCCGGTGCACGACCTGTACGCCAAGCCGTCGCACCCGTACACCAAGGGCCTGCTCCGCTCGATCCCGCGCCTGGACCAGAAGGGCCAGGAGCTGTACGCGATCAAGGGCCTGCCTCCGAACCTGCTGAAGGTGCCGACCGGCTGCGCGTTCAACCCCCGCTGTGACGTCGCCACCGACCTGTGCCGCACGGAGATCCCGGCGCTGCACCAGGTGACCGGCAAGGACGGCGTGGAGCTCACCGGCCGCCGCAGCGCGTGCCACTTCTGGAAGGAGACCCTCCATGGCTGAGACCATCCTGGAGGTCAAGGACCTGGTCAAGCACTACCCGTTGACCCAGGGCGTCCTCTTCAAGAAGCAGGTCGGCGCGGTCAAGGCCGTCGACGGCGTCTCCTTCACGCTGGACAAGGGCGAGACGCTCGGCATCGTCGGCGAGTCCGGCTGTGGCAAGTCCACGCTGGCCAAGGTGCTGATGAACCTGGAGCGGGCCACCTCCGGCCAGGTGCTGTTCAAGGGCGAGGACATCTCCCAGCTGTCCGGCGCGGCCCTCAAGGCCGTCCGCCGGAACATCCAGATGGTGTTCCAGGACCCGTACACCTCGCTGAACCCGCGCATGACGGTCGGCGACATCATCGGTGAGCCCTTCGAGATCCACCCCGAGGTGGCGCCCAAGGGCGACCGCCGCAAGGCCGTCCAGGACCTGCTGGACGTCGTGGGTCTGAACCCGGAGTACATCAACCGGTACCCGCACCAGTTCTCCGGCGGCCAGCGCCAGCGCATCGGCATCGCCCGCGGCCTCGCGCTCAAGCCCGAGATCATCATCTGCGACGAGCCGGTGTCGGCCCTGGACGTGTCCGTCCAGGCGCAGGTGATCAACCTGCTGGAGCAGCTCCAGGGCGAGTTCGGCCTGTCGTACATGTTCATCGCGCACGACCTCTCCATCGTCCGGCACATCTCCGACCGCGTCAGCGTGATGTACCTGGGCAAGATGGTCGAGATCGGCACCGACGAGCAGATCTACGAGAACGCCACCCACCCGTACACCCAGGCGCTGCTCTCCGCGGTGCCGGTGCCGGACCCGACGGCGCGCGAGAACCGCGAGCGGATCATCCTCAGCGGTGACATCCCCTCGCCGGCCAACCCGCCGTCCGGCTGCCGCTTCCGCACCCGCTGCTGGAAGGCGGAGGACCGCTGCGCGGAGGAGATCCCGCTGCTGGCGATCCCGACCACCCTGGAGGGCCCGGCCGCGCACGAGTCGGCCTGCCACTTCGCGGAGGTCCGGGAGTCGGCCGCGGCCTGATCCCCGACGCACCCGGAAGGGCCCGTGGCTCCGGCCACGGGCCCTTCCGGCGTCCGGTCGCCCGGGCACCGCGTCGCCCGGGCGCCGAGCCGATCCGGCGCCGCGTCAACTCCGCGACCGGCTCCGGCACTCGTGCGGGTGCACCTGACTCGCGCCGTCGGCGGGTCGCGCTTCTCATGGGGTGTGATGCGACACACACCCCCTGAGGAGGAGCCTTCATGCCCGTAGCCGCCCGTGCTCGTTGGGTCCTCGCCACCGCGACGTCCGTGGCCCTGGTGGCCACCGGGTGCAGCGGTGGCGGTGGTGGAGGAGGAGGCGGCAGCAGCAGCTCGCCGGACGTCGGCAAGACCTTCAGCTACCAGAGCAGCGAGCCGCAGAACCCGCTGCAGCCCGCCAACGCGAACGAGGTCGGCGGGGGCCGCATCATCCAGAACCTCTTCCGGGGCCTGGTGGACTACGACCCGGGCACGGCCAAGATCCGGATGCAGGTCGCCGACAAGATCGACACCGGTGACTCGCAGACCTTCGACGTCACGCTGAAGGACGGCTGGAAGTTCCACGACGGCACCCCGGTGCACGCCAGGAACTTCGTGGACGCCTGGAACTGGGCCGCGAACCCGGCCAACGCCCAGATCAACAGCTCCTGGTTCTCCGACATCGAGGGCTACCAGGACGTCCACCCGGCCACCGGGAATCCGACCACGGACAAGATGTCCGGGCTGACCGTCACCGACGACCTGCACTTCAAGGTCAAGCTCAGCCACAAGGTCTCGTACTTCGAGTACAAGCTCGGCTACATCGCCTTCTCGCCGCTGCCGGACGCCTTCTTCAAGGACCCGGCCGGGTACGGGCAGAAGCCGGTCGGCAACGGCCCGTACGAGTTCGTCAGCTGGTCCCACAACACCGAGGTGGTCACCAGGACCTTCCCGGACTACCAGGGCGTGGACAAGCCGAAGAACGGCGGCATCGTCTTCAAGATGTACACCACGTCCGAGGCCGCCTACGCGGACCTCCAGTCCAGCAACCTGGACGTGATGGACCAGGTGCCGCCGTCCGCGCTGGCGACGTACCGGAGCGACCTCGGCGACCGGGCGATCGACGCCCCGCAGGGTGCGATCCAGAACATCGGCTTCACGCTCTACCAGGGCGACTGGTCCTCGGCGGACAAGGCCAAGGTGCGCCAGGGCCTGTCGATGGCGATCGACCGCGACACCATCACCAAGACCGTGCTGCAGGGCTCCCGCAAGCCCGCCACCGCCTGGGTGGCCGAGGGCGTCGAGGGCTACAAGGACGGCACCTGCGGCGACTACTGCAAGTTCGACCCGGCCAAGGCCAAGCAGCTGGTCCAGGAGGGCGGCGGCGTCCCCGGCAACAAGCTGCTGATCACCTACAACGCGGACGGCGGCCACAAGGAGTGGATCGACGCGGTCTGCAACTCGATCCGGCAGAGCACCGGCGTGGACTGCCTGGGCGACCCGAAGCCCGACTTCAAGACCGCGCGCGCCGCGATCACCGGACACACCGTCAACGGGGCCTTCCGCACCGGCTGGGTGCAGGACTACCCGCTGAACGCCAACTTCCTGTCCGACGTCTACCGCACCGGCGCCGCCTCCAACGACTTCGGCTTCAGCAACCCGCAGTTCGACGAGGCGGCCACCAAGGCCGACGAGGCCGCCAGCGTCGCCGACACGGTGACCGGCTACCAGAAGGCCGAGGCCGTGCTGCCGAGCGGCATGCCGGCCATCCCGCTCTGGTACTACCGCACCAACTCCGGCTACTCCACCAAGGTGCAGGGCGTGAAGTTCGACTCCTTCGGCAACCCGGCCTGGACCCAGGTCGAGGTCAAGGGCTGACCCCGACCGGGTCCGGCCCCACGCGGCCCCGCCCTCCCCGCACGGAGGGCGGGGCCCGGTCCCTCCGCCGACCGGCGCCCCGGGCGGCCACGTAGGAAGGAGGCCCGGATGGGCAGTTACGTGCTACGGCGGGTGCTGCAGATGATCCCGGTGTTCTTCGGCACCACGCTGCTGATCTTCCTGATGGTGTACACGCTGCCGGGCGACCCGGTGTCGGCGCTGTTCGGCGAGAAGGCCGCCGACCCGGCCGTGGTGGCGAGCATCAGGCACAAGTACTTCCTCGACCAGCCGGTCTGGAAGCAGTACCTGCACTACATGGGGAACCTCTTCCAGGGCGACTTCGGCACCAGCTTCACCGGCCGCCCGGTCTCCGACATCATGGCCGGCGCCTTCCCGGTCACCATCCGGCTCGCACTGCTGGCCTTCGTCTTCGAGATGGTGCTGGGCCTGGCCCTCGGCCTGGTCTCCGGCCTGCGGCGCGGCAGCCCGCAGGACACCCTGGTGCTCATCCTGACCCTGATGGTGATCTCGATCCCGGTCTTCGTGCTGGCGTACATCGCGCAGACGGTCTTCGCCACCAACCTCGGCTGGGTCACCCCGACCGTGCAGGACAGCTACGACCTCTCCCAACTCGTGCTGCCCGCCTTCGTGTTGGGATCGCTCTCGCTCGCCTACGTGGCCCGGCTGACCCGGACCTCGATCGGCGAGAACCTGCGGGCCGACTACATGCGCACCGCCGTCGCCAAGGGCCTGCCCCGGCACACCGTCGTCCTGCGCCACCTGCTGCGCAACTCGCTGATCCCGGTGATCACCTTCCTCGGCACCGACCTCGGCGCCCTGATGGGCGGCGCGATCGTCACCGAGGGCATCTTCAACGTGCAGGGCGTCGGCAACGTCCTCTACCGGGCGATCAACTCCAAGGAAGGCCCCACCGTGGTCGGCATCGTGACCGTCCTGGTGATCGTCTACCTGGTCGCCAGCCTGCTCGTCGACCTGCTCTACGCGGTCCTGGACCCGAGGATCCGCTATGCCTGACATCCACGACGAGGACTCGTACGAACCGCGCCCGAGGCCCGGGGTCTCACGCCTCGACTACGCGGGGGAACAGGGCATGGCGGTCGAGCAGGAGACCCTGGTCGAGCGGGACGTGGAGAAGCGGGAGGAGGCCCGCAGCCTCTGGGGCGACGCCTGGCGGGACCTGCGCCGGCGGCCGATCTTCCTGGTCTCGGCGGTGCTGATCCTGCTGCTGGTGGTGATGGCGGTCTTCCCCTCGGCCTTCACCGACGCCGACCCCCGCAGGGCCGACCTGGTGCACAACTACTTGAGGCGGCCGGACTGGGGCGACGTCTTCGGGGCCGGCTGGTTCGGCTACGACGCCCAGGGGCGCTCCATCTTCGCCCGGGTGGTGTACGGCGCCCGCGCCTCGATCACCGTCGGCATCTTCGTGACCGCCTCGGTCACCGTGCTCGGCGGGCTGACCGGCATGGTCGCCGGGTACTTCGGCGGCGCCGTGGACGCGGTGATCTCCCGGATCATCGACATCTTCTTCGGCATCCCGCTGCTGCTCGGCGCCCTGGTGCTGCTGAACGCCTTCTCCACCCGCACGGTGTGGAGCGTGGTCATCGCCCTGGGCGTGCTCGGCTGGACCCAGATCGCCCGCGTCATGCGCGGCGCGGTGCTGACCGTCAAACAGGCCGACTACGTGGTGGCGGGCCGGGCGCTCGGCGCGGGGACGGGACGGCTGATGTTCCGCCACATCCTGCCGAACGCGATCGCCCCGGTGATCGTCGTCGCCACCATCGCGCTCGGTGGCTACATCGCCACCGAGGCGACGCTGAGCTTCCTCGGCATCGGCTTGCAGGACCCGACCATCTCCTGGGGCATCGACATCTCCTCCGCCCAGAAGGTGATCCGCACGGCGCCGTACGTGCTGTTCTTCCCGGCCGCGGCGCTCTCCGTCACCGTGCTGGCCTTCATCATGCTGGGCGACGCGGTGCGCGACGCCCTCGACCCGAAGCTTCGCTGAGCGTGGGGAGCGCATCGTGAACACAGCCCAGCCCACCACCGGGCGCGAGCGGGAGGCGCCGTACGAGGGGCCGCTGCTCGACGTCCGTGACCTGCACGTCGAGTTCGTGACCCGGGACGGCGTGGCCCGGGCCGTCAACGGGGTCGACTACAGCGTCAGGGCGGGGGAGACGCTGGCCGTGCTGGGCGAGTCCGGCTCCGGCAAGTCGGTCACCGCGCAGGCGATCATGGGCATCCTGGACACGCCGCCGGCCCGGATCCCGCGCGGCGAGATCCGCTTCCGGGGCCGGGACATGCTGAAGATGGGCAACGACGAGCGCCGGCGGATCCGCGGCCGGAGGATCGCGATGATCTTCCAGGACGCGCTGTCCGCGCTCAACCCCGTGCTCAGCGTGGGCTACCAGCTCGGCGAGATGTTCCGGGCCCACCAGGGCGCCTCCCGGGCCGAGGCCCGGGAGAGGGCCGTGTCCCTGATGGACCGGGTGCGCATCCCGGCCGCCAAGCAGCGGGTGAACGACTACCCGCACCAGTTCTCCGGTGGCATGCGCCAGCGCATCATGATCGCCATGGCGCTGGCCCTCGAACCGGACCTGATCATCGCCGACGAGCCGACCACCGCCCTGGACGTCACGGTGCAGGCCCAGGTGATGGACCTGCTGGCGGAGTTGCAGGCCGAGTACCACATGGGGCTCATCCTGATCACCCACGACCTGGGCGTGGTCGCCGACGTCGCGGACAAGATCGCCGTGATGTACGCGGGCCGGATCGTCGAGACCGCCCCGGTGCACGAGCTGTACGCCAGGCCCGCGCACCCGTACACCCGGGGCCTGCTGGACTCCATTCCCCGGCTGGACCAGAAGGGCCAGGAGCTCTACGCGATCAAGGGCCTGCCGCCCAACCTGCTGCGGATCCCCCCGGGCTGCGCCTTCAACCCCCGCTGCCCCCGGGCGCAGGAGGTCTGTCGGGGCGAGGTGCCGGAGCTGTACCCGGTCGCCGAGGACGACGGCAGGCCGCTGGAGGGGCGCGGCAGCGCCTGCTTCTTCTGGAAGGAGACCCTCCATGCCCGCTGAGGGAAGGGCCCCCAACGGGTCCAGCGCACTGGGGGCGGCGGTGCCGCGGGAGGCCGCCCTCGCGCAGGAGGTGCGGCGAGGCGAGCCGATCCTCGAAGTCCGGGACCTGGTCAAGCACTTCCCGCTGACCGAGGGCGTGCTGTTCAAGCGGCAGGTCGGCGCGGTCAAGGCGGTGGACGGGGTCGGCTTCGACCTGATGCAGGGCGAGACGCTCGGCATCGTCGGCGAGTCCGGCTGCGGGAAGTCCACGCTGGCCAAGGTGCTGATGAACCTGGAACAGGCCACCGGGGGCTCGGTCCGCTACAAGGGGGAGGAGATCTCCCGGCTGTCCGGCACCGCGCTCAAGGCCGTCCGCCGGAACATCCAGATGGTGTTCCAGGACCCGTACACCTCGCTGAACCCGCGCATGACGGTCGGCGACATCATCGGCGAGCCCTTCGAGATCCACCCCGAGGTGGCGCCCAAGGGCGACCGCCGCAAGGCCGTCCAGGACCTGCTGGACGTGGTCGGGCTCAACCCGGAGTACATCAACCGGTACCCGCACCAGTTCTCCGGCGGCCAGCGCCAGCGCATCGGCATCGCCCGCGGCCTCGCGCTCAAGCCCGAGATCATCATCTGCGACGAGCCGGTCTCGGCCCTGGACGTGTCCGTCCAGGCGCAGGTGATCAACCTGCTGGAGCAGCTCCAGGGCGAGTTCAACCTGTCGTACATGTTCATCGCGCACGACCTCTCCATCGTCCGGCACATCTCCGACCGGGTCGGGGTGATGTACCTCGGGAAGCTCGTCGAGATCGGCAGCGACCTGGAGATCTACGACCACGCGACCCACCCGTACACCCAGGCGCTGCTCTCCGCGGTGCCCGTACCGGATCCGGCGGCGCGCGAGTCGCGGGACCGGATCGTGCTCACCGGGGACGTGCCGTCGCCGGCCAACCCGCCGTCCGGCTGCCGCTTCCGCACCCGCTGCTGGAAGGCGCAGGCGCGGTGCGCGGAGGAGGTGCCGCTCCTGGCCTCGCCGTCCTGGCTGCGGGGGGCGGCCTTCCATGCGTCGGCTTGTCACTTCGCGGCGGAGCGCGAGATCGGGCACAGCGCGGCGGAGCGCGAGGTCGGGCAGAGTGCGGCGGAGCGCGAGATCGGGCACAGCGCGGCGGAGCGCGAGGTCGGGCACAGCGCGGCGGACCGCGAGGGCCCGGCCTGAGGCGGCCCGCTACCTGGTGAAGCCGACGTTCTCCCAGACGATGTCGGACAGGCCCTGCGCGCCGATGTTGGCGAGGTCGGAGCGGGCGCCGAAGAGCTGCGGCCGCTGGTAGAGCGGCAGCAGGCCCGCCACCTTCCACAGCTCGCCGTCGGCCTGGTTGATCGCCTCGGTGGCGGTGGCGGCGTCCGGTGCGGCGGCGGCCCGGTCGAGCGCGGCGTCCGCCGCCGGGCTGCCCGCGCCGACGTGGTTGGTGCCGCCGTTCTGGACGAAGCTGGAGCGGTTGCCGCTGGCCGGGAACGGGGTGCCCATCAGGGTGTAGGCGGTGATGTCGAAGTCGTTGCGGTTGACGTACCTGTCGAAGAACTCGTTGACGGGGGCGGTCACCGTGGTGACCTTGATCCCGACGTCCTTGAGCATCGTGGTGACGGCCGCCGCCTCGTTCTGGGCCACGGTGACCCCGGCCGGGATGACCATCCGCAGGTTGAGCTCCCGGCCGTCCTTGCGCCGTACGTCGCCGTCCGGCTTCCAGCCGGCCGCGTCCAGCTTGCGGGCGGCCTCGGCGGGGTCGTAGCGGGACAGCCCCAGGGAGTTGTCGCGGTAGCCGTTCTGGTTGGCGACCAGCAGGTGGTTGTTGAGGGGGACGGCGGGCGAGTCCAGGCCGTTGAGGTCGGAGCGGATCAGGGCGTCCCGGTTGATCGCCTGGAACACCGCCTGTCTGACGCTCGCGTCGGCGAGTGCCGGGGTGCGGGCGTTCAGGGTGAACTGGCGGAAGTCCGGCCCGCCGGCCCGGCGGATCGCGGCGCCCTTGGTGTTCTTGATGGTCTGGTAACCGGCCACGTCCGGGCCGCTGTTGAAGAGGTCGATGCGGCCCTTGGCGAAGGCGTCGCCCATCGCGTCGGGCAGCATCACGTGGAAGACGATCCGGTCCAGCATCGGCCTGTCGCCCCACCAGCCCGGGTCGGCGACCAGCGTGACGGTCTGCGCGGCGCGGTCCAGCCGCTCGACCTTGAACGGGCCGGCGGTGACCGGAATCGCGTCCAGGTAGGAGGAGTTGAAGAGCTCTGGGGTGGCGACCCGGCCGGCCGGCAGCAGCGGGGCGTTGGCGGCGCTGTTGAACATCGACTGCCACTCCGAGAACGGCCGGTCGAAGGTCATCACGGCCTGGAAGTCGTCCTTGCCCCGCTCGACCGAGGAGACCAGCTCGAAGCCGGTGCTGCTGGACGGGTGGTAGGCCGGGTCCTTCCCGTTCAGGGCGCGCCAGTTGGCCTCGATGTCGCGCCAGGTGATCGGGGTGCCGTCGGACCAGTGGGCCTTCGGGTTGAGCGTCCAGACGACCACCTGGTGGCCGTCACGGACCTCGGCGTGCGCCTCCTGGAGGTAGGTCGGGTTGACGGTCTGGGTGCCGGCCGCGTCCGAGCGGAAGAAGGTGGGCAGCAGCGGCTTGGTGACGGCGACGGTCGAGGACTCGCTGCCGTCGGTGTGGATCGGCGACCACTGGTGGGAGAACTGCGGGATCGCCAGGTTCAGGGTGCCGCCCTGGCGCAGCTGGGCCCGGTCGTGCGGGTTGATGTCGACGGAGGTGAGCTTGGGGGCCTCGGTGGAGCCCGGCAGGCCGTCCGCGGCGGCGGCTCCGCCCTGCCCGGAGGAGCAGGAGCAGAGCGCGAGGGAGAGCGTCAGGGCGGTGAGACCGGCGAGCAGCGCCGTCCGGTGGTGCTGGAGGCGGCGGCCCATGGGCGTGCTCCCGGGGTGGGTGTGACGGATGGTGTGGCGTCACATACTGCTGACCGGGAGGGGAGTTGTCGAGGGCCGGGGTCGCCGCCGTGACGGCGTCCGCGGCCCCGGCCCTCGTTCGTGTCCGTCCGTCAGGCGACGGTGAACTTGAAGGTGCGCTCCTTGTCGGTGCTCTTGTCGAACACCGAGGTGACGGCGTCCGCGACGTCCTGCGGGGTGATCGCGGCGGTCTGGCCGTTCTTCTTGACCTTCACCTTGTCGAACACGCCGCCCAGCTGGGTGTTCAGCGCGTCGAGGTCCCACTTGGGCACGATCTTGCCGGAGGCGTCCGGGACGAGGGTGAGCGCCTTGGCGGCGGTCTTGCCGCCGAAGTCCCAGGACTTGGTGCCGGCCAGGACGTGCACCTTGCCGGAGGCCACCTGCTTGCCGAGGCTGTCGGCGGCGGCCTGGAGGGCCTGGGTGGAGACCTTCGGCTGGGCGGCCGTGACGGCGAGGGCGATCGGCTGGTCGGGCTTGCCGGCGGCACGGTCGCGGTAGGCCTGCTCGACCACGTCCAGGGCGGACGCCGAGTCCACCGCCTGCCCGGCCCGGCCGGGGACCACGACCGGGTCGCCGTTGTCGGCGAACTTGACGTAGCCCTCCTGGAGGCCCTGGCCGGAGCCGGCCGTCAGGGAGTCCAGCGCGGCCTTGAGCTTGGCCCGGTCGACCCGGACCTCCGGCGCGACCGCCTTGCTGCCGCCCTTGAGCGACTTGATGACGGCCACCGGGTCGTAGTCGTGCTGGGCGAGGCCGTCCACGGTGGCCGTGGTGTCGAAGCTCAGCCCGGCCACCGCCGGGTCGAGGTCGACCGTCTGCTCGCCGACCTTCAGCTTGAGCGGCTGCTGCCCGGCCTTGCCGACCGACTCGTCCAGCGAGTGGATCGCCTGGTCGCGGTTGTTGCCGCCGATGGCGGTGCCCAGCACCACGGTGCCCTTGGGGACGTCCGACTGGTTGAGCATCAGGCCGGTGCCGTACGCGGCGGCGCCGAGGAAGAGCACGCCGCCGACGGCGTAGACGCCGAGCTTGACCAGCTTCTTGGCGCCGCCGCCCTTCTTGGCCTTGGCCTTGGTGGCGGGCTCGGACTTGGCCG
>NZ_JAFLNG010000889.1 GCF_017427025.1 Streptomyces sp. FH025 | reverse complement strand
CCGCTTGTCCTGTTCGGACGGCCGTCGTCGGGGCGTCATCCGCGGCGGTTACCATCCGCGGCGGACGGCCTGTCGGGCCGCGGAGGCTGAAGGTGGTCGGCGCATGCGCTTCTCGATGACCGCGATCGTGGTGGTCGTGGTGTTCGCCATCGTGCTGTTCGGGGCCAAGCGGCTGCCCGATCTGGCGCGCTCGTTGGGCAAGTCGATGCGGATCCTGAAGAGCGAGGCCGGGGCGATGCGCTCGGACGGCTCGCCGGACGCGGGCGCTCCGCCCGTCCCGCCGGAGGTGGCCGGTGCGGAGCAGCCGCCGGCCAGGGCCGTCCAGGCCGCTCCGGGCGCGACGTCCACGGCCCGTCCGGTGGCCGAGCCGACGGCCGGGTCGACGGCTGAGTCGACCGCCGAGCCGACCGCTGGGCAGGCAGCGCCCGGCGAGCGCCCGCACTGAGCGCGGCGCACGTGACGCACACGACCACGGAGGCCCGTCGACCGGCGGGCCTCGACGCACGAGTTGAGGACCGGGGTTGAGCAAGCTCTCCAAGGCGCCGAAGGCGCCCAAGGATCCTGAGGGGCGGATGGCCCTCGCCGATCACCTGCGGGAACTGCGCAACCGCGTGGTCAAGTCGGTCCTGGCGATCGTGCTGATCACCATCGTGGCGGCGATCTTCCACAAGCAGATCGAAGCCTTCCTGCTGCAGCCGCTGCCCTCCTGCACCAAGGAGACCGCAGACCAGTACCACGGGAAGTGCGCGCAGGTCTCCACCATCGGTCTGACCTCCGGTTTCACCTGGATGCTCAAGGTCGCGCTGACGGCCGGCGTGGTCGGCGCGGTGCCGGTGTGGCTGTGGCAGGTGTGGGCCTTCGTTGCGCCCGGTCTGCACCGCCATGAGAAGAAGTACACGGTGATCTTCGCGATCTGCGGAGCGCCGCTGTTCCTGGCTGGTGTGGCCTGTGCCTTCCTGCTGCTGCCGACCACCGTCCAGGTCCTGATCTCGTTCACCCCGGACCAGACCACGCCGATCCTGCCGCCCGACGACTACTTCGACATCGCCACCCGGATGGTGCTGGTCTTCGGCCTCGCCTTCGAGTTCCCGCTGCTGCTGGTGATGCTGAACATGGTCGGCATCGTCTCCGGCAAGCGGCTGCTCGGCTGGTGGCGCGGCATGATCATGGGCATCACGGTGTTCGCGGCCTTCGCCACGCCGAGCGCCGACCCGCTGAGCATGCTGGCGCTGGCCGCGCCGATCTGGGCGCTGTACTTCCTCGCGGTGGCGATCGCGATGATCAACGACCGGCGCAAGCGGCGCAACAACCCCGATGCCGACCTGGACGACGAGGAGGCCTCGCAGCTGGACCTCAGCGTGCAGCCGGTGGCGGGCGCCGAGGTGGTCCAGGCCTCGTCGGCTCCGGCGGCGGGTGCGCCGGTGCCGGCCTCGCGCGGGGAGCAGATGGACGACATCACCTGAGCCGGTAGGACTCCGTGAAGCCCCGGCCCTCCGCCCCGTGCGGAGGGCCGGGGCTTTTCGCTGTTCCGATGGTCTTGGCAGGGTCGATGGCATGTGACATATTACTGGCGTGCTGATGAACCCGAGCCCTCCCCTGGATGTCGTCGTGGTCGGCGCCGGAGTGGTCGGCGCCGCCTGCGCGTACTACGCCGCCCGTGCCGGCCTCGCCGTCGCCGTCGTCGACCGCGGGCCGGTCGCCGGGGGCACCACCGGCGCGGGCGAGGGCAACCTGCTGGTCTCCGACAAGGAGCCCGGGCCCGAGCTCGACCTCGCGCTGCTCAGCACCCGGCTCTGGCGCGAGCTCGCCGAGCGGTTCGGCCCGGCCATGGAGTACGAGCCCAAGGGCGGCGTGGTGGTCGCCTCGACCGCGACCGGGCAGGACGCCCTACGGGCCTTCGCCGCCTCGCAGGCCGCCGTCGGGGTGACCGCCGAGGAGGTCCCGGCCGAGCGGCTGCGCGAACTGGAGCCGCACCTCGCCCCCGGACTGGCCGGCGGCTTCCACTACCCGCAGGACGCCCAGGTCCAGCCCGCCCTCGCCGCCGCCCACCTGTTGCGCGAAGCCCGCAGGATGGGCGCCGAACTGATCACCGGCGAGACCGTGACGGCCATCGACCGGGGCCCGGACGGCGCGGTGCGCGGCGTACGGACCGACCGGCGCCGGCTCGCCGCGCCCGCCGTGGTCAACGCGGCCGGCACCTGGGGCGGCGAGCTGGCCGCCATGGCCGGAGTGCACCTGCCGGTGCTGCCCCGGCGCGGCTTCGTCCTGGTCACCGAGCCACTGCCGCGGATCGTCCGGCACAAGGTCTACGCCGCCGACTACGTGGCCGACGTGGCCAGTGGGTCGGCCGGGTTGCAGACCTCCGCCGTGGTCGAGGGCACCCCCGGCGGGCCGGTGCTGATCGGCGCCAGCCGGGAGCGGGTCGGCTTCGACCGCAGCCTCTCCCAGGAGGTGCTGCGCCGGCTGGCCGCCCAGGCCGCGGAGCTGTTCCCGGTGCTCGCCGGGGTCACCGTGCTGCGCACCTACCGGGGCTTCCGCCCGTACCTGCCGGACCACCTGCCGGCCATCGGGGCCGACCCCCGGGTGCCCGGGCTCCACCACGCCTGCGGGCACGAGGGGGCCGGGATCGGGCTGGCGCCGGCCACCGGGCTGCTGATCAGCGAGCAGCTGGCCGGGAAGCGGCCGGAGCTGGAC
>NZ_JAFLNG010000888.1 GCF_017427025.1 Streptomyces sp. FH025 | reverse complement strand
CGGGAGCCGTCGGCGCGGACTCGCTGCGCCAGCAGCTGTCCGGGCTGTCCGAGCAGGAGCGGACGCGGCTGCTCACCGACCTGGTCGGGTCCCACGTGGCCGCCGTGCTGGGGCACGCCTCCGCCGAGGCGATCGAGTCCACCCGGGCCTTCACCGACCTGGGCTTCGACTCCCTCACCGCGGTCGAACTGCGCAACCGCCTCAGCACCGCCACCGGGCTGCGACTGCCGGCCACGCTGGTGTTCGACTACCCCAACCCCACGGAACTGGCCGCGTTCCTGCAGGAGAAGCTGCTGCCGGAGCTGGTTGAACATGGCGAGACGGACGCCGCCGAGGAGAAACTCCGGAAGGCGCTCGCGACCGTGCCGCTGTCCAGGTTCCGTGACGCCGGGCTCATGGAGGCGCTGATGCGGCTCGCCGACGTCCGTGACGACGCCCTGATGGGCGACCAGGGCGAAGACGTCGAGGACATCGACGCGTTGGACGCCGACAGCCTGATCCGTCTGGCCCTGGACGGCGAGGCGGAGTGATGTTGATGAAGCTCGATGCGTGGAGGCAGCGATGACCGGACAGGCCGACAAGCTCCTTGAAGCGCTGCGCGCCTCCGTGAAGGAGACCGAGCGGCTGCGGCAGCGCAACCGCCAGCTCGTCTCGGCGGCCTCGGAGCCGCTGGCGATCGTCGGCATGAGCTGCCGGTACCCCGGCGGCGTGACGACTCCCGAGGAACTGTGGGAGCTGCTCGCCGCCGGTGGGGACGCGATCTCCGGCTTCCCGGGGGACCGGGGTTGGGACACCGAGGGGCTCTACGACCCCGACCCGGACCACCAGGGCACGTCCTACGTGGTCGAGGGCGGGTTCCTGCGGGACGCGGCCGGCTTCGACGCGGGGTTCTTCGGGATCAGCCCGCGTGAGGCGCTGGCGATGGACCCGCAGCAGCGCCTGCTGCTGGAGACGTCCTGGGAGGCGCTGGAGCGGGCCGGGGTCGACCCGGCCTCGCTCCGGGGCTCGCAGACCGGCGTGTTCGTCGGCGTCGCCCCCTCCGACTACGTCGCGCACCAGTCCCTCCAGACCATGGAGGGCCTCGACTGGCACCTCATGACCGGTGGTGCGGCCAGCGTGATGTCCGGCCGCATCTCCTACCTGCTCGGACTCCAGGGCCCGGCGGTGTCCGTCGACACGGCGTGTTCCTCGTCCCTGGTGGCGCTGCACCTGGCCTGTCAGGCGGTCCGTGCCGGCGAGTGCTCGCTCGCGCTGGCCGGCGGTGTCACGGTCATGGCCACCACCATGGGCTTCGTCGGCTTCTCCCGGCAGCGCGGCCTGGCCGAGGACGGGCGCTGCAAGGCGTTCTCCGCGCAGGCGGACGGCATGGGGATGGGCGAGGGCGCCGGCATGGTCGTCGTCGAGCGGCTGTCGGACGCGCTGCGCAACGGGCACAAGGTGCTGGCGGTGGTGCGTGGTTCGGCGGTCAACCAGGACGGTGCGTCCAACGGTCTGACCGCCCCGAACGGTCCGTCGCAGCAGCGGGTGATCCGTGCGGCGCTGGCCAGCGCCCGGCTGTCGGCCGCCGATGTGGACGCGGTGGAGGCGCACGGCACGGGCACCACCCTGGGCGACCCGATCGAGGCCCAGGCCCTGCTCGCGACGTACGGCCAGGACCGGCCGGAGGGCAGGCCGCTGCTGCTCGGCTCGGTGAAGTCCAACATCGGCCACTCCCAGCAGGCTGCCGGTGTGGCCGGTGTGATCAAGATGGTGCTGGCGCTGCAGAACGAGCAGCTGCCGAAGACCCTGCACGCCGACGAGCCCTCGCCGCACATCGACTGGTCGGCCGGCGAGGTGGAGCTGCTGACGGAGTCGGTGCCGTGGCCGGCCGGGGAGCGGGTGCGCCGGGCGGGCGTGTCCTCCTTCGGGCTGAGTGGCACCAACGCCCACATCATCGTGGAGGAGGCCCCGACGGCCGAGGCCGCCGAGGCCGTCCAGGCGCCGGAGACGGTGCCGGTGGTGGCAGGTGCCGGTGCGTGGGTGGTGTCGGGCAAGACGGCCGAGGGGCTGACGGCTCAGGCGGGTCGGCTGCGGGAGTGGGTCTCGCAGCGGCCGGAGCTGGAGCCGCGGGACGTGGCGTGGTCGCTGGCGGCGACGCGTTCGTCCTTCGAGCACCGGGCGGTCGTGGTCGGCGACGAGCGTGGCGAGCTGGTGTCCGGGTTGCAGAGCCTGGCGGCTGGTCTTCCCGGTGGTGCTCTGGTGTCGGGTGTGGCGCGGCCGGGTGCGCGGACGGTGTTCGCGTTCGCGGGTCAGGGGTCGCAGTGGGTCGGTATGGGCCGGGAGCTCGCTTCGGTGAGTCCGGTGTTCGCCGCCCGGCTGGCGGAGTGCGAGGCGGCTCTGGCGCCGTACGTGGACTGGAAGCTCGCCGAGGTGCTGGCCGGTGCCGAGGGCGCTCCCGCGCTGGAGGCCGCTGATGTGGTGCAGCCGGCGCTGTGGGCCGTGATGGTGTCGCTGGCCGCCGTCTGGGAGGCGGCGGGTGTCGAGCCTGCCGCTGTGGTGGGTCACTCGCAGGGTGAGATCGCCGCTGCGACCGTCGCCGGGATGCTGTCCCTGGAGGACGGTGCCCGGGTGGTGGCGCTGCGTTCGCGGTCGTTGAAGGTGTTGGCGGGTCTCGGGGGGATGCTCTCGGTGAGCTGCTCGGCCGCTGTCGCGGAGGG
>NZ_JAFLNG010000887.1 GCF_017427025.1 Streptomyces sp. FH025 | reverse complement strand
CGAGGCTTGCGGCGATCCCGCTCCAGCGGGTCGCCGCCTCGGCACCCGGGCCGTCGGCGTCGCGTTGGAGGTAGACGGTAGCGCTCGTCGAGTCCAGCGGGAGGAGACGGATGCCTGCCGCCCCGTGCAGACGGACAGTGGCCGTGGCGTTGCGGTAGTCGGTGGTACGGCTGGAAAGCACCAGCGGTTGCCGGGCAGGCAGCGACCCGTTGAGCGCATCCAGGGCCAAGACCTGAAGACCGGGAGGGAGCTCGTCCAGACCGTCCAGGATCGGTGTGATCAACCGTTGCTCCAGCAGGGCGTGGGCGCGAGTACCAGGGCTGCTCTGTTCAAGTTCGGCGGGGGCAGGGGCGCGTAGGGCGGGGTGGTCCCGGGTGAGCTGACCGGCCATCCACGTGTCGAGGTCCTGCCGGGTCGGATCCCACGAGGCGAGGGAGAAGAGAACCGGGACCGGGCCGCCCTCCGGCCGCCGTGCGAGCAAAGCCAGGAGGAGGCGGATGAGGAGCATGGTCTTCCCCGAACCGGGCTCACCGAGCACCACCAGACGGCGCGTGGGAACGCGCTCGCTGAAAACCTTGTCGATCTCACCGCCCTTGCCGGCCAGCCCCCACGCACCGGTGGCCCAGCCCGCCGGGTCGCCCGGCGGGCCGCCAGGCCAGTTCTCCGCCAGCTCCCGCAGGCCCGACCACGACTCGACCAGGTCCGCGTCGGCCGCAGTCCAGGCGACCGGCAGCGGGGAGGGGTCGTTGACGCGGCGTACCTGAACCTCGGCCTCCCACTGCCGACGCACCCCCAGGGCGAGCCCGTCGGCCACCTTGTCCAGCGGCACGGACTCGGGGGGCTTTCCGCCCAGACGCAGTGCGCCGCGCAGCGCCGCGGGCAGTCCGAGCAGGCCGACGAGCCCCCCGACAGCGCCCGCCAGGATTCCGGCGGTGGGGCCGTAGTGGATGACGAACCAGGCCACGCCCGCCACGACTACGCCTACGTACAGCACTCCCGCCCACAGCACACGTCTCCTCACCCCGCCATGATCAGGGATGCCGGAGGGCCGCCCAGGGGATTCGGCGATCGTCGGGGGCGTCGGGCACCGACCGGCGCCGGCGCGCACGCTCTCCACACACGCCGCGTCGGCGGTACCAGGCGAGGCTGGCCTCGGGGCGGCACCGGAGGAGGGATCGGCACGGCTTCCCGAGCCACCTGAGGCGGTGAGACGCTGGATGGGACCTGTTCTTGCGTGGCTTGCTGGCGTCAAGAGGTGGTTGTGATGAGTGAGCGCGCCAGTGTCAACGGAGAAGGCTCGACGAGTTCAGATAATAGATGGATCAGTCTGAGTATTATTGTTGCCGGATTTGCCGTGCTGATATTTCTGCTTGTTCGCCTTGCGGGAGGGATGGAGGATGCGGGTTCGATCGGATTCCTTAGTGCCCTGGTGGTGGCCCTGCTGGTGATAGGGTTTTTCTTTTCTGACCCTGAAAATGTCGGCGAGGTCACGATAGTTGGACTCCTTGGGATCAAGAGGCGTGTTGACAGGTTGAAAGGGGAAATTGATCAGGTTTCCAAGGCTGCATTTCGAGGAATTTTGGGAACGCATGAGCGCGCCCACCTTAGGAAGCTGAACGGGGATGAGCGTGACAGAGTGCATTATCAGCATGGACTTAAGGTGGACTGCGAACGCCTGGAAGCCCTGGGATACCTGCAGGCAAATGATAAGATTCGCGGTCTGCAGGCGCTGGAGGATGAGAGCGGAAATCGGAACGAATTTCCGTTGGGAAACTATGCGTCCATCACGGAGGATGGGAAAGAGTACCTTCGGCTCTATCGCCAAGTAGCTCCCTGAAGGGCTGTCGTGGTCGGAGATGAGGATGGCTGCGGCGCAGTGAAGGCGAGTGGTCGGCTCGGAGACCGCAGGGTCGGCGAGGGGAGCATCGAGCCCAGGACTTGTGCGCTCGTTGAAACTTCCTGGGCGCGGATGGGCGGGGGCAACGCGATGCAGGCGTGTTTGTGCTGGCAGGGGGTGCCGTAGGGTCGACCGCATGCGCCGAGTTCGACCTTTCGGCGATCGAAGTGCTCTTCGAAATTCGCCGGTAGGCGATGTAGTGCTTGAGCACCACAACCTCCAGCTCCGGCTCGCCGTACAGCTCCCGCAGGCACCCCGGCGCCTCCGCCTGCGATGTCGGCGCCGGTACCACGGCCGGATCCGGCTGTGTACGCCTCGCCCACCGGGGCAGTGGGCGCCGAGGAGGCGGAAGCGATGACGCTCGGGTCGGCGCCGCGGCGCGAGAGCCTGCGCGTGGGGCATCCGCTGCGGGTCGGTCGGTGCGGTCAGGGGTGCCTCAGCACGGCTCGCCCCGGCTTCGCACCGGGGTCGGTCCCCAGCCGTGCCACGCGGTTACGGCGCGTCGGGACTGGGGTCTTTCCACGGTTCGAGCGGACCCGGCCCGGTGGTGTGCTGTGCGCGGCACCCACCGACGCGAGGAGCTCCGATGACATCGATGCCCGTGGCGGGCCTGCGGCCCAGCCGGGGAGACGAACGCGCCGACCTGGTCGTCCGCAATGCGCGGATCCACACCGGCGACCCGCGCCGCCCGGCGGCCTCGGCGCTGACCGTGCGGGGCGGGCGGATCGGCGTGGTCGGCGAGTGTTCGACCACGCCGAGACCGTTTCGCCGGAGAGCCTGGATCGCATCGCGGCGCTCGGCGGGT
>NZ_JAFLNG010000886.1 GCF_017427025.1 Streptomyces sp. FH025 | reverse complement strand
TCCACGCCATCCTCGACAGCGCCTACATCTGCCACCTCGGCTTCGTCGCCGACGGCGCCCCCGTCGTCCTGCCGACGATCTACGCCCGGGTCGGCAGCCGGCTCTACGTCCACGGCTCCACCGGCAGCCGCCCGCTGCGCGGCGCCTCCGGCGAGCAGGGCATGCCGGTCTGCGTCACCGTCACCCAGGTCGACGCCCTGGTGCTGACCAAGTCCGCCTTCAACCACTCGGTGAACTTCCGCTCGGTGGTCGCCCACGGCACCGCGTACCAGGTCACCGACCCCGAGGAGCTGGACGTCGCGCTGGCCGCCCTGGTCGACCACGCCGTACCCGGGCGCTCCGCCGAGGTCCGCCCCGCCAACCCCAAGGAGCTCGCCGCCACCGCCGTGATCCGGCTGGAGCTGGACGAGGTCTCGGCCAAGACCCGCGCGGACGGCGCCGGCGACGACCCCGAGGACGCCGACCTGCCGTACTGGTCCGGGCTCATCCCGGTCACCACCGTGCACGGCACCCCCGAACCGCACCCCGGCAGCACCGTCCCGCTCCCCGCGCACCTGCGCGGCTACCCCCGCTGAGGAGGCCCGCATGCTGATCAGATCCTGGGACCGCGGCGACGAGGACGAGTGGCGCGCCTGGCTTGCCGAGGGCCGCGACTTCGGCCTGCTCGCCGCCAACGGCCGCGACGGCGAGGGCCCGGTGCTCGTCCCGACGCACTTCCTGCTGGACGCCGAACGCGGCGAGATCCTGCTCCACCTCGCCGCACCCAACCCCCTGCTGGCCGCCGTCCGGGCCGACCCGAACGTCACCCTCGCGGTCACCGACGGCTACGCCTTCATCCCCAGCCAGTGGCGGGAGGCGAACAGCGCGCCCACCAGTTACTACGCCTCGGTGCACTTCCACTGCACCGCCGAGGTGGTCGAGTCCGCGGAGGCCAAGGCGGAACTCCTCAACCGCCAGCTGGCGCACTTCCAGCCGGAGACCCCGGGGGTCCGGGTCCTGCCCGGCGAGGGCGAGCTCGCCCGCCTGCTGCCCGGCCTGCGCGGGCTCCGCCTGACGGTCCGCGAGGTGCGCGCCAAGTTCAAGTACGACGACAAGAAGCCCGCCGAGGCGCAGTACGCGATCGCCGAGCACCTCGCCGAACGCGCCGCCGGCCCCGGGCGCGGCCGCGACGACTACGCCGCCGCCCGTACCCAGTTGCTGCGCCGCCACCGGCGACGCACCGCGCCGCCGCGCGCCGCCGGCTGACCCGGGATCACCCGATCGGTCGCCAGCCCGGGCAGGGCGGCCGTCACGCTGCTCGAATGTGAGACGAGTCCCACTCCGCCGTCGGAGCGGCCCGTCCACCTCGGGGAGCGCGCGTGTCCACAATCCACAGCCAACGGGTGTCCGGCGAGGCCCACCTCGGGCACGTGGTGTTCATCTCCGCCGCGGCCGCCATGGGCGGCTTCCTGTTCGGCTACGACAGCGCGGTGATCAACGGCGCGGTGACGGGCATCCAGAAGCACTTCGGCGTGGGCCACGGCACCACCGCCTTCGTGGTGGCCATCGCGCTGCTCGGCTCGGCGGCCGGCGCGGTGGCCGCCGGCCGGTTGGCCGACCACCTCGGCCGGGTGCGCACGATGCTGCTGGCCGCCGTGCTGTTCGCGGCCAGCG
Organism: Streptomyces sp. FH025; assembly: GCF_017427025.1. Classification (GTDB taxonomy): domain Bacteria; phylum Actinomycetota; class Actinomycetes; order Streptomycetales; family Streptomycetaceae; genus Kitasatospora. Next base: position 1,056 of record NZ_JAFLNG010000886.1, on the reverse strand, counting down.
GCATCGGCTCGATGTTCCCGCCGAACATCGAGACCCTCGCCGCGTGGCGCGTGATCGGCGGCATCGCGATCGGCATCGCCTCGGTGATCGCGCCGACCTACATCGCCGAGGTCGCGCCCACCGCCTACCGCGGCCGGCTCGCCTCCTTCCAGCAGATGGCGATCGTGCTCGGCATCACCGTCTCCCAGCTCGCCAACTGGGCGCTCAACCAGGCCGCCGGCGGCGAGTCGACCAACCACCTCGGCGGCGTCCAGGCCTGGCAGTGGATGCTCGGCGTCGAGGCCATCCCGGCCCTGGTCTACGGCCTGATGGCGCTCGCCATCCCGGAGTCGCCGCGCTACCTGATCGCCGACCACCGCGAGCCGCAGGCCCGCAAGGTGCTGGTCGAGGTCGAGGGCGAGAACGTCGACCTCGACGCCCGGGTGGCGGAGATCCGCGCGGTGCTGGAGTCCAGCCGCAAGCCCCGGCTCAAGGACCTGACGGGCGGCCGCTTCGGCCTGCTGCCGATCGTCTGGGTCGGCATCGGCGCCTCGGTGTTCCAGCAGTTCGTCGGCATCAACGTGATCTTCTACTACTCCTCCTTCCTCTGGCAGTCGGTCGGCATCAACGAGTCGAACTCGCTGCTGATCAGCCTCTCCACCTCGATCATCAACGTGATCGGCACCGTGATCGCGATGGCCCTGGTGGACCGGATCGGCCGCAAGCCGCTCGCCCTGACCGGCTCCATCGGCATGGCGGCCGCGCTGGCCACCGCCGCCTGGGCGTTCTCCCACCGGCACGGCACCGGCGCCACCGCCACCCTCGACAACACCCACGCCACCGTCGCCCTGGTCGCCGCCCACGTCTTCGTGCTCTGCTTCGCCTTCTCCTGGGGCGTGGTGGTCTGGGTCCTGCTCGGCGAGATGTTCCCCAACCGGATCCGCGCGCTGGCCCTGTCCGTCGCCGCCTCGGCCCAGTGGATCGCCAACTGGGCGATCACCGTCAGCTTCCCGAGCCTCGCCGACTGGAACCTCTCGGCGACGTACGTCATCTACGCGGCCTTCGCGCTGCTCTCCA
>NZ_JAFLNG010000885.1 GCF_017427025.1 Streptomyces sp. FH025 | reverse complement strand
GGTGGGTGCTGTTCGTCAATGTGCCGATCGGCATCGCGATCGCCCTGCTGGCGCCGCTGTACATCAACGAGTCCGAGCGTCACCCCGGCCGCTTCGACCTGACCGGCGCGTGCACCGCCACCGCGGGCATGGTCTCGCTGGTGTACGGCTTCATCCGCGCCTCCGACCACGGCTGGACGGACGCCGTCACGGTGACCGCGTTCGGTCTGGCGATCGTGCTGCTGGCGGCCTTCCTGGCCAACGAGCGCCGGGTGCCGCAGCCGATCACGCCGCCGCACCTGTTCCGGGACCGCAACCGCTCCGGCGCGTACGGGCTGATCCTGTGCGTGGCCGCGACGATGTTCGGCATCTTCTTCTTCCTTACCCTGTTCGCGCAGGACATCCTCGGCTACAGCCCGCTGCGGGCCGGCTTCGCCTTCCTGCCGATCAGCGTCGCGATCATCGCGGCCGCCCAGTTCGCCGCGCGCACCCAGCTGCGGTTCGGGGCCAAGCCCTTCCTGATGGCCGGATCACTGCTGGTGGTGGCCGGGGTGGCGTGGGCGACCAGGATCAGCGTCCACAGCTCCTACGCGGACGGCATCCTCGGGCCGACGCTGCTGTTCGGCCTGGGGATGGGCTCGATCTTCGTCCCGGCCACGCTCACCGTCGTCTCCCGGGTCGCCCCGCACGAGACCGGCGCGGCCACCGGGATGCTCAACACCAGCCAGCAGGTCGGCGGCTCGCTCGGGCTGTCGATCCTCGTCACCGTGTACGGCACGGCCAGCCGCCACGAGACCGCCCGGCAGGTCCCGGCGTTCCTGCGGCAGGCCACCCCGCAGGAGCTCGCGCGGTTCCGGGCCGACGGCACCCTCCCGGCGCCGTACTCCTCGGAGGTGCTGGCGCATGGCATCGCCACCGCCTTCCAGCTGGGCCTGGTGTTCGCGGCGCTCGCGGTGGTGATCGCGGTGTTCGTCATCAGGGTGCACCGGCTGCCCGCGTCGGCACCCGTCAGCCCTGCGGGGCACGTCAACCCCGCTGGGCCCATCAGTCCTTCGGGGGACGGCGCTTGACAGGGCGCCGGAGCGTCCAGGACAGTCCATTACGCAAATGGTTTTCATCTTCGTTAACCGTTCCCCGTGCGCGCCCGCTCCCCGCGCAGCGCGCCCAGCGAAAGAGGACCCCCATGTCGCTCGACGTCTCCCCCGCCCTGCTCGACCAGGCCCGCGACGGCCACGTGGACGAGGCCGACTTCCTCGACACCGTCCGCCGCTCGCTCCCGTACGCCTACCAGGTCGTCGCCGGGCTCAGCACCGAACTCGCCGCCGGTGAGGACGAGTTCACCACCGACAACACCACGCCCAGCGACGAGCAGCGCGCCCAGCTGCTGCGCGCGCTCGCCAGCAACGCCATCCGGGGCAGCCTGGAGGACCACTTCGGCGTCAAGCTCGCCTTCGTGAACTGCCACCGCGTCGGCGCCTTCCGCCCCGGCTCCGAGGACAGCGAGGCCTACCGCGAGTTCACCTCGCTGCACAACCAGATCCGCAACCAGAGCCCGGAGCTGCGCAGCTGCTGACCCGGATCCGATCGCGACGGGCCCCTGCCGACCGGCGGGGGCCCGTCCGCGTGAACCCGTGTTGCACGCGGATGTCGCCCGGTTTCCGGATCGCGCGCCGATCTTGTGGCGCCTCGGACGGCCTGCGTACGTTCGACGGGCACCACCCGTCCGGCCCTTCCCGGGCCGCAGGATCCACCCGGAGCCGCACCATGCCGCCGTCCCCCCGCCCGCTGCGGAAGCTCGGCTTCCTGACCATCGGGCTCTTCGACGAGGCCGACCCGCGCCGGGGCCACGAGTCCACCCTGGAGCTGATCACCCTCGGCGAGCGGCTCGGCTTCGACAGCGCCTGGCTGCGGCACCGCCACCTCCAGCACGGGATCTCCTCGCCCGTCGCCGTCCTCGCCGCCGCCACCCAGCGCACCGACCGCATCCAGCTCGGCACCGCCGTCACCCCGCTCGGCTGGGAGAACCCGCTGCGGCTCGCCGAGGACCTCGCCACCGTCGACCTGCTCTCCGGCGGCCGGCTCAACCCCGGCTTCAGCGTCGGTCCGCCCACCCACTACCCGAACGTCCGGGGCGCGCTCTACCCCGACACCGGCGACCACGAGGACTTCGGGCACGGCCGCGCCGAACGGCTGATCGCCCTGATCCGCGGCGAGGACGCCTCCGACTTCGCCGGCACCGAGGGCATCGAGGTGTACTCGCGCCGCGTCCAGCCGCACTCCCCCGGCCTGGCCGACCGGCTCTGGTACGGCGCCGGCAGCCTGCGCTCGGCCCGCTGGGCCGGTGAGCACGGGCTCAACCTGCTCACCAGCAGCGTGGTGAAGCCCGAACAACCGGGCGCCTCCTACGACTTCGCCGAGATCCAGGCCGAGCAGATCCGCGCCTTCCGCGCCCTCCACCCCGACGGCGAGCACGCCCGGGTCTCCCAGGGCCTGGTGGTCATCCCCACCGACGGCGCCACCCCCGAACAGCGCGCCAAGTACGAGGCCTACGCCCGCTCCCGCACCCCGCGCACCCTCGCCCCTCAGGGCCCGGCCGGACTGCTCTTCGCCCCCGACCTGGTCGGCACCTCGGAGGAACTCGCCGAACGCCTGCACGCCCACGCCGGCTACCGCGAGGTGGACGAGGTCGCCTTCGCGCTCCCCTTCACCTTCGAGCACGACGACTACGTCCA
>NZ_JAFLNG010000884.1 GCF_017427025.1 Streptomyces sp. FH025 | reverse complement strand
GGGCCGAGCACGCCTCCGCCGCCGTGCCCGTTCCCGCCCCCGCAGGCGCCGCCGGCCCGCCGACCGGGCGGCTGGGCCCGTTCCTCACCAACGGCCAGGCCGGCGAGCAGCTGGCCCTGCTGAACGAGGTCGGCGGCAAGGTCGGCACCACCCTGGACCTCGGCTTCACCGCCCACGAGCTGTGCCAGGTGCTGGTCCCCCGGGTCGCCGACTTCGCCTGCGTGGACCTGGTGGACGGGCTGATCTCGGACTCCGAACTGCCGGCCGCCCGCCCGGACGACGACACCATGCTGCGCCGGGTCGCCCTGGCCTACAACGAGGCCGTCGGCGTCTGGGACCACGTGCTCTCCGAGGGCTCGCTGGTCAGCATGCCCCGCCGGACCCCGCCCGGGATGGCCCTGCAACTGAACCAGCCGGTGCTGGTCCCGGTGGTCAGCGCGGACGTCGCGGTCGACTACGCGATCTCGCTCGGCGGCGCCCGGCTGGCCCCGGTGGTCTCCGGCCGCTCGATGCTGGTGGTGCCGCTGTCCGCCCGCGGCACCGTGCTCGGCATCCTCAAGCTGCTCCGGCTGCCCGACCGCGCCCCCTTCGACGAGAGCGACGCCGCCACCCTCAAGGAGCTGGCGGTACGGGCCGCGCTGTCGCTGGACAACGCCCGGCTGCACCGCGCCGAGTCCCGGGTCGCCACCACCCTGCAGCGCTCGATGATCCCGACGCGCCCCCCGCAGATCCCCGGCGTGCAGATCGCCCACCGCTACCTGCCCGGCGACCCGAAGGCCGAGGTCGGCGGCGACTGGTTCGACGCGATCCAGCTGCCCGGCAGCCGGGTCGCCCTGGTGGTCGGCGACGTCATGGGCCACGGCCTGCACTCGGCGGCCGCGATGGGCCGCTTCCGCACCGCGATGCAGACCCTCGCCGCACTGGACCTGCCGCCCGGCCAGCTCCTGCGCCACCTGGACAACCTGGCCCAGAAGCTCGGCGACGACCACCTGGCGACCTGCCTCTACGCGGTCTACGACCCGATCAACCGGACCTGCGAGCTGGCCAGCGCCGGCCACGTCCCACCCGTCCTGGTGCACCCGGACGGCACCGGCGAGCTGCTGGAGATCCCGGCCGGCGCACCGATCGGCGTCGGCGGGGTGCCGTTCGTCGCCAAGACCATCGACGTCTCGGACGGCTCGATGCTGGTGCTGTGCACCGACGGCCTGGTCGAGGTCAGGGGCGGGGACATAGGAGCCGGCCTGGCGGCGCTGTGCGGCAACCTGATCGACCCGCAGCAGAGCCCCGAGCAGGCCTGCGACGAGGTGCTGCGGCGGCTGCACACGGACGACCGCAAGGACGACGTCGCCCTGCTGGTGGCCCGCTTCGACGGGGTCGCCCCGTCCGAGGTGGCCACCTGGGACCTCAGGGTGGACCACCGGGAGGTCGGCCGGGCCCGCTCGCTGGTCCGCGAGCAGCTGGCCGCCTGGCACCTGGAGGCGCTCAGCGACACCACCGAGCTACTGGTCAGCGAGCTGGTCACGAACGCCGTCCGGGTCGCCCGGGACACCGTCCAGCTCCAGCTGATCCGGGTGGACAAACTGCTGGTCGAGGTCAGCGACGACAACCACAACCTGCCCTCGCTGGAACCGGCCGAGCAGCTCGGCGAGACCGGCCGCGGCCTCACCCTGGTCACCAAGCTCGCCGAACGCTGGGGCACCGCCCGCAAAGCGGTGGGGAAGGTCGTCTGGTTCGAACTCCCCCTCCCGCACGCGTGAGAGCCGCGTACCGGCACGACCGGGTACGCGGCCCACACGCCGGGTGAAGCGTCCCTCAGGGGATGACGGCCCCCGCCGCACTGCGCCGCCGGGCCTCCACCGCGACCTCCCGGGAGGCGACCGCGGCCACCGAGGTGGCGGCGCCGACCCCGGCCAGCACCCGCGGCCAGAAGTCCCCGAAGACCTCGACCGAGACCGCGATCAGCAACGCGGTGATCACCGCGACCACGTGCTCCAGGCCCGCCAGGTTCGGCAGCACGACCGCCTCGCCGACCATCAGCACCACCACCAGGGCGGCGGTGAGCCAGGCCCGGGTACGGAACGCGATGCAGATCGCCAGCGCCACCACCGCGGCCGACGGCCCGGTGTCCCGCACGTAGGCGACCCACTTCGGGAACCCGAACAGGTGGCCCGGCCCGATCGCCACCCCGACCCGGGCGAACAGCGTGCCCGCCAGGGTGCAGGCGTAGGCGACCACCAGGGTCATCCGCCGGCCGAGCACGATCTCGGCGATCGCGAAGACCACGAACACCTGGGCCAGTGCCCCCCACACCGGCAGGTCCAGGGCCGGCACGTACAGCGACAGCGGCGTCCGCAGCAGCGAGACCTCCAGCGGCAGCGCGGCCCGCACCACCCCGATGTGGCTGACGAAGCGCTCACCCCCCGGCAGGTGCTGGACGATGCTGAACAGCAGGATCAGAAACGTCGCCAGCGTGGCCAGCGGAACAGCGGCGAACTTCTTCCGGACCACCGCGTTCCGGACCGTCAGGTACAACGTTCCCCACTCGGCGACAGCGGCCGTTCTGGCTACCGCCAGCGGCCCCTTTCGCACGCCCCCCGTGTGGGTCCTGTGATTCACAACAGTTTCTCCCGAATCCCGAACTTCTCAACCGCTCCAACGACTTCTCGGCTTCTCCAACATTAGAAGCCTGTTAACAAATCCACATCGGCTCGGATGGGGATAAG
>NZ_JAFLNG010000883.1 GCF_017427025.1 Streptomyces sp. FH025 | reverse complement strand
CCGACCCCGGCGGCGCAGCCGGTGTTCCGCGCGCGGCCCGCCCAGCCGCTGCCCGTCGCCCGGCACCACCACGGCGCCTCGACGACGACCACACTGCTGCTGATCACGGTCCCCGGTGTCCTGGCGGCGACCGCCCTGCGACCGGGCCGTGGCCGGGGCCGAGGCCGCTCGGCGTCCTGACGGCCTCCGGCCGGACGCCCCCGTCGCCGGCCCGGGGCCGCGCCGGACCTGCCCGTTCACGTCACAAGCCAAGCCAGAGAAGGGAGTTCCCATGTCCGAGTGGGTGGCGTTCGTCATCGCCATGGCGGCGGCCTGTGCCGTCGTGGTGGCGGTGGTGGCGCTGAGGCACCGCCAGGCGGGTGTCGGGGAGAACGTCGACGAGACGCCGGACGTCATCGACTACATCACGATGATGATCGGCGTGGTCTACGCGATCGTCCTCGGTCTCGCCATCGCGGGTGTCTGGGAGGCGCGCGGCGCCGCCCAGGACGACCTGTTCCGCGAGGCGCAGTCGCTGCGGGAGGTGAGCGACCGGGCGGTGGTGTACCCGGTCGAGTTCCGCGACAAGGTCCGCGCCGACGTGGACGGCTACGTCACGTACGTGGTGAACGTCGAGTGGGACTACATGGCCGAGCACGGAGAGATCACCGACAAGGGCACCGAACTGCTGGGCAAGCTCCAGGAGGAGGTGGCCACCCGGGCGCCGGCCTCCGACCTGGAGTCCCAGGCCTACCAGCCGATCATGGACCGGATCAGCCAGGCCTCCGACGCCCGCAACCAGCGCGGCCAGAGCGCCGGCCCGACCATGCCGGGGGTGGTCTGGATCGGTCTGATCGGCGGGGCCGTGGTGACCATCGGCATGCTGTTCGCGCTCCAGATCCGGCGCACGACGAGGGAGTTGGTCCTGGCGCTGTGCTTCAGCGTGCTGATCGCCTTCCTGCTGTTCATGATCTGGGACTTCGACGATCCCTTCGCCCGGAGCGTCTCGGTGACCACGCAGCCGTTCCAGGACCTCTTCCCCTCGCTGAACCTCAAGGGCTGAGCGCGGGGAAAGGGCGGTGGCCCGCGCGGATTCCGCACGGGCCACCGGTCGATGATTGAGCGTCAGCGCAGGCTGCCGTCCATCGAGTTGAGCATGGTGCCGGAGGCGTCGTCGTTCTCCAGGGAGAAGGCGAACAGCCCGCCCAGGCCCTTGCTCTTGGCGTAGGCCCCGCGCGCCTGGACGGCCTGCGGGGTGTCACCGGTCCAGAAGTTGGTGCCGTCGTAGAACCAGCTGCTCTCGGTCACCGGGTCCCAGTGGGTCTGCGCGGCAGGCGGGTTGAGCTCCTTCCAGGCGGCCAGACCGGCCTCCTGGCTCAGCGGCTTGGCGGCCGTCGGGCCGGTCGCGCTCTGGTACAGACCGTAGTTGGAGCCGGCCGGGACACCGGTCCAGCCGCGCCAGTAGAACGGGATGCCCAGCACGATCTTGTTCGCCGGGAAGCCACCGGGGATGCCGTACTCGGGCAGGCCGGTGGTGTACGCGGCGAGCGTGGTGTCCACGTTGTACTTGCGGGTGCCGGGGGCGATCGGCGTGGTCGGGTCGGCCGGGCTGTCGTGCAGCGGGTCCTGGTGGTTGGTCGGGCCCTTGGCGTCCCAGGAGCCGTGCATGTCGTAGGACATCACGTCGGCGTAGTCGAGGTACGCGCCGATCTTGTCGGTCTCCAGCTGGGCGATCTTGTCCTGGCCGCTGGGCAGCGCGGCGCTCAGGATGTAGCGCTTGCCCTGGGCGGCGCCGAGGGCGTCCAGCTGGGTGCGGAACTCCTTCAGCAGCAGGGTGTAGTTCTGCTTGTCGGCGGGGGAGTAGTGGTTGCCGGTGTGGCCGCCGGCCGAGCCCGGGTACTCCCAGTCGATGTCGACGCCGTCGAAGATGCCGGCCGCCGAGGCGGCCCCGCCCGAGGCGTCACCGGCGACGCCGGTCGGCAGGTTCCCCTTGAGGAACATGTCGATGCAGGAGGACACGAAGGTCTTCCGGGAGGCGTCGGTCGCGGCGGCGTCGGAGAAGTACTTGGAGTACGTCCAGCCGCCGATCGAGATGGTGAAGCGCAGGTTCGGGTACTTGGCCTTGAGCTGGCGCAGCTGGTTGAAGTTGCCCTTGAGCGGCTGCTCCCAGGTGTCGGCGCTGCCGTCCACGCTGGTGCCGGAGTTGTAGTCGGACTGGTAGTCGGCGTAGGCGTCGCCGGCGCCGTCACCGGCGTTCGGGTTGGACTCGTTGGCCGAGTCGGAGGCCTTCACCGCCTCGAAGCAGGTGAGCTTGGTGGGGTCGATGTTGGCGAACGCGTAGTGGATGACGTCCAGCTTGCCCGCCGCGCCGCTGGTGTCGACGTTCTTCGGGTAGTACGCGTTCTCGTAGATGCCCCACTGGTCGAAGTAGGCCGAGCGGACCGGCTTCTGCGCGGGGGCGGCGGCGGTCGTGGTGCTCACCGGGGCGGACTGGGCGGAGGCGTGGGTGCCGGAGTAACCCTGGACGCTGAAGGTGTAGTTCTGGCCGGGCAGCAGCGAGCTGACGGCGACCGAGGTGCCCATCGAGGTGGCGACCAGCTGGCCGTTGGACCACACCTTGTAGGCGATCGGGCCGTCGCCGGTGGTCAGGGTGGAGGGCTGCCAGTTGAGCACCACGGCGCCGGAGGTGACCTTGCTGGCCGTGACGCCGGTCGGGGTGGTGACCTTGCCGTCCCCGGCCGGGC
>NZ_JAFLNG010000882.1 GCF_017427025.1 Streptomyces sp. FH025 | reverse complement strand
TGGCGAGTGGGCATGGCTCTTCCTGCCGACGGGGTGACCGGGAGAGTCCTGCCCGTTCGGCCCGGAGCGACACCCCGGACGGGGGCGGATCGGCCGGAAACGGCGCCTGGAGGGCCGGAACCCGCCCCGGGCCGGTGCCCGTACGGCCCGGGGCCCGGGCGGTGACCGGGCCCCGCCGATGGGCGAAGATGGACCGGTGACCGAACCCCGTACCGCCCCCCGCCTCATCGCCACCGACCTGGACGGCACCCTGCTCTGCTCCGGCGGCACCGTCAGCGACCGCACCGCCGCGGCCCTGGCGGCGGCCGAGGCGGCCGGGGTGCAGGTGGTGTTCGTGACCGGGCGGCCGCCGCGCTGGATGCAGCAGGTGAGCCCGCACATCGGCGGCCACGGGGTGGCGATCTGCTCGAACGGCGGCGCCGTCGTGGACGTGCGGCGCGGCGAGCTGGTGGAGTACTTCCCGCTGGCGGTGGGAACCACGCTGGCGGTCGTCGAGGCACTGCGGGCCAAGCTGCCCGGCACCGCCTTCGCCTTCGAGTACCCGGACGGGTGGGCCCGCGAGCCCGGGTACGAGGTGCTGATGTGGGGCGACGGCGAGGTCCGCGCGATCGGCCCGGCCGAGGAGCTGCTGGCGGACGGGGGCCCGGTGCGGGGCCTGTTCAAGCTGCTGGCCAAGCACCCGGACCTCGACCCGGACACCTTCCTCACCGAGGCCCGGGCGGCGGCCGGGCACCTGGCCGAGATCACCCGCTCCTCGCCGATCCCGCTGCTGGAGATCAGCGCGCCCGGCGTCACCAAGGCCAGCACGCTGGCCCGTTGGTCCGCCGAGCACGGGATCGACCGCGGCGAGGTGGTGGCGTTCGGCGACATGCCGAACGACCTGGAGATGCTGGCCTGGGCCGGCACCGCGTACGCCGTCGCCAACGCGCACCCGGAGGTGCTGGCGGCGGTGCCGCTGCACACCATGAGCAACGAGCAGGACGGCGTCGCGGCCGTACTGGAGGAACTGCTCGAACTTGCTTACCCGAAGCGGCCGTTGACGTAGTCAGAGGTCCGCTGGTCGCGCGGGTTCTCGAAGACCTGTTCGGTCGGCCCTGCCTCGACGATCCGGCCCGGGGTGTCGTGGGTGGCCAGGAAGAACGCGCAGGTCTGCGAAACCCGTTGGGCCTGCTGCATGTTGTGGGTGACGATCACGATGGTGAGCCGCCCGCGCAGTTCGGCGATGGTCTCCTCGACCCGCCGGGTGGAGGTCGGGTCGAGCGCGGAGCACGGCTCGTCCATCAGCAGAATGTCCGGCGAGACGGCCAACGACCGTGCGATGCACAGGCGTTGCTGCTGCCCGCCGGAGAGCGCGCCGCCCGGGGTGTGCAGCCGGCTGGACACCTCGTCCCACAGGCCGGCCCGGCGCAGGCTGGTCTCCACCAGGTGCTCGCGCTCGTCCTTGGACACCTTGATCCCGGCCAGCTTGAGCCCGCTGGAGACGTTGTCCTGGATGGACATCGCCGGGAACGGGTTCGGCCGCTGGAACACCATGCCGATCCGGCGCCGCACCTCGGCGGGCCGCCGGCCGGGGCGGTAGACGTCGTCGCCGTCCAGCAGCACCTCGCCGGACAGTTGGGCGCCGCGGATCATCTCGTGCATCCGGTTGAGGATCCGCAGGTAGGTGGACTTGCCGCAGCCGGACGGGCCGATCAGCGCGGTGACGTCGCCGGCCGGCATGGCCAGCGAGACCCGTTCCAGCACCTTGTGGCTGCCGAACCAGGCGGAGACGTCCCGGGTCTCCAGCCCGGCCAGCGGGCCGCCGTCGGGCTGTCCGTCGCCGTAGTGGGGCGCGACCGGCGGGAGGGTGAGGGTGTCGGCGGTCGGATCGGCCGCCGGGTCGTACGGCTGGTCGTACGGCTGGTGCGTGGTGTCGGTCATCGGTACGGCCTCCGGGCGCGCTTCAGTAGAGGTTGGGCAGCAGGGCGGCGGCGTTCTCGTAGACCGCCCAGAGCAGGGCGCCGACCACCGGCGCGAAGCTCAGGTAGGCCGCCGAGCGGCGCCAGTACCGGGCCAGCAGCAGGGCGCCGAGCACCGCGCCCAGCAGGGCGAGCGACCACAGCTGCAGCGTGGCCAGCGCGCCCTTGTCCGCGGCCAGCGCCTTGTCGTACGGGACGGTCGCGGGGCGGCCGCCGGGGTTCTGCTCGGGGTCGCCGTCGAGCCGGGCGCCGATCATGACGGTGGAGCCGGCGATCCAGTCGGAGTCCCCGGTCACCAGCACCAGCCGGTTGCGGACCGGGTCGGTGATCGGGTGGTCGCCGTCGCCGTACACGTTGACGGTGTAGGTGAACTTGCCCTGCCCGGTGGTGGCCTCGATCCTGTCGCCGACCCTCAGCTTGGACAGCTCGGCGAACGGCGCCCCGAAGGTGGCGCCGCGGCCGAAGACCACCGCGACCCCGCTCTGGCCGGGCAGCGCGGTGTCCCGGCGGTGGCCGGGGCCGCGCATGAGGTCCCGGCCACTGGTGCCCTCGACCACCACGGCCTGGTGCAGGCCGATCGACGGGATGTCCAGCAGCGCCACCGGGTCGCCGCCGGCGGCCGCGCCGGTCGGGGCGACGGCCCGGGCGAGCTGGTCCTTGAAGGTCTTGTACGCGGTCGACTGGTAGTGCCGCTCCTGGACGTGCGAGAGCGTGAACAGGTAGCCGACGAAGCCCAGCACCAGCGCGGCCAGCAGGCTGACCGCCCAGG
>NZ_JAFLNG010000881.1 GCF_017427025.1 Streptomyces sp. FH025 | reverse complement strand
CTGGCCTACGAGCTGCGCCGCCTGCGCGGCCTGCGTTCCACCTGGCTGCTGCTCGCCGCCGTACTGCTCTGCGACGCCATCGTGGCCGCCGGTCTGGCGAGCCGGATCCCTGCGGGCCCGCTTGGGGCGTCGACGGGGGTGCGGCTGCTGACCGCCACCCTCCCGCTGACCCCGCTGCCCTTCGCGATGTTCGGCGCAGGCCTGTTGGGGGCCCTCTCGTACGGGCACGAGGTGCGTCACCCGGGGCTGCCCGCCTCCCAGGTGGCGTACGCGCGCAGGGTGCGGCTGCTGCTGGCCAAGCTGCTGGTGGTCGGCCCGGTGGCGGCGCTGCTGGCGCTGGCCACCCTGCTGCTGGACGCGGTGGCCGTGCACCTCTCGCTGCCGGGCGGGGTGACGGTGGCGGCCTGGGCGGATCCGGCCGCGCTGTCCGCCCAGGTGTCCGGGGCGCTGGACGCCGTCGGACTGAGCGCCCTCGGCGACCTGCCGGCCGTGTTCGCCCCGCTGGCCCTGGTGGCCGGCCACGGGGCGCCGGCCGCGCTGCTGATGTTCGTCCTGCTGACCGTGGTGGCGGCCTGGACCGGAGTGCTGACCGCCTCGCTCACCCGCAGCGCCGTCGCCGGGGTGCTGCTGCTGTGCGCGCTGCCGCCGTTGCTGGAGTCCGGTGTCGTCCTGCTGCTGCGCCGGAGCGGCCGCCCGTGGTCGAGCCGGGCGGTCGGACCGCTGCCCTTCCGGTCCGGCATCGAGTGGGCTTACGGCTGGGTGTACGGCGGGGCGCACGAGGCGGCGGCCGCCGGGAGTTCGGCGCTGATGAACCCGGTGCTGCTCGCAGCCGTCGCGACCCCCGTGGCGGCCCTGCTGCTCGTGGCCCTGCTCGTCCAGGCCGGCCGCCGCGCCCTGTAGCGCCGACCGTGCCGACAGTGCCCTCCGGCCCGCCGCCCCGGCAGCGGTCCGTCCCGAACCACCAAGATCGACCAGCACTGACCGCAATGCGCGTTTCTTCCTGATAAGAAGTCAATTATCCAGTCACGGTCGATCACCCTTTCGTGTGCTTTTCACGAGAATTCTCAAGCTGCGCCTGCCGATCGCCGACAAAGGAGGCGTGAGTACCCTTGCGCACCCCACCATGACCCCCGCCCGTTCCGCCGAAGGGCCCATCCACGGCCCCGGCGATCTGGACCGCTTCTCGTACGCCGACCGGCCGACCCCGCCGGCGCCCCGTTGGGAGGGCGCCGAGTCCGAGATCTCCCGGGTCGGTCGCAAGACCACCAGCAGCCGCGGTCGCGGTCTGCACGGCCAGCTGGTCCAGCAGCTCGGCCAGATGATCGTCTCCGGCGATCTCGGCGCCGACCGTCCGCTCGTGCCCGAGGAGATCGGCCAGCGGTTCGAGGTGTCCCGGACCGTCGTCCGCGAGTCGCTGCGCGTGCTGGAGGCCAAGGGCCTGGTCAGCGCCCGCCCGAACGTCGGCACCCGGGTCCGCCCGGTCGGCGACTGGAACCTGTTGGACCCGGACATCATCGAGTGGCGCGCCTTCGGCCCGCAGCGGGACGAGCAGCGCCGGGAGCTGTTCGAGCTCCGCTGGGCGATCGAGCCGCTGGCCGCCCGGCTCGCGGCCGGCCACGGCCGGGAGGACGTCCAGCAGCGGCTCGTCGAGCTGGTCGAGATCATGGGCCACGCCGCCGCCCAGGCCGATCTGTCCACCTACACCCGGGCCGACGCCGAGCTGCACGGCCTGGTCCTGCAGATGGCCGGGAACCGGATGCTGGAGCACCTCTCCGGGATCGTCTCCTGCGCGCTGCAGGTCTCGGGCGGCCCGGCGATCTCCTGCGAGCGGGCCTCCGAGTCCTCGGTCGGCCTGCACGCCCGGCTGGTGGACGCGCTGGGCGCCGGCGACGGCACCGCGGGCGAGGCCGCGATGCGGGCGCTGCTCACCGTCCACCCGGAGATCGAGCCCTCCGTCCCCGCGCCCCGGGAGCACTGAGCGGGCTGTTCTTCGGCGAGCGGGCGCGCCGGGCGCGGTCCGCTCCTCCGGGCCCTCCGGCCGCACCGCGCGGCGCAGCCGGAGGGCCTCTGCGCGGAGATCAGGGACCGGCGCCGACGGGAGTCGCGCAACCCTCGCCATGACCCGTCCATGACATTCAATCGGGACGCGGGTGCGCGATGATGGATCGCGGCCCCCGGGCCGCGGGCGCCGAGCGGTGTGACCCGCGACACGAAGGCCATGCGTAACACTTGACGAGTAGCAGCGATGTGTCCTGAGCGGGAGCAGCTCCGGAATACTCCAACATGTCAGAATGCTGTGTTGGTCCGCGGCGCTGCTGCCGTCCTGCAAACCCAGTCCTCAAGCCCGAGTCGGTCGGAATCGACACCGCGCGTCCGACGCGCGATCTCCTTCCCCGCCCGCTCGGGCGGCCGGTACGGGTTCGAGTCCACTCATCGTCCGAGAGGTTGTTCGTGTCGGCCAGCACATCCCGTTCGCTTCCCCCCGAGATCGCCGAGTCCGCGGCTCTGCTGGCGCTCATCGAGCGGGGCAAGGCCCAGGGGCAGATCGCCGGTGACGACGTGCGCCAGGCGTTCGAGGCGGACCAGATCCCGGTCACCAAGTGGAAGAACGTCATGCGCAGCCTCAACCAGGTGCTGATTGAGGAGGGGGTGGACCTCATGGTCAGCGCGGCCGAACCGGCCGGCGCCAAGCGCAAGAGCGTTGCTGCCAAGAGCCCCACCAAGCGCACCGCCACC
>NZ_JAFLNG010000880.1 GCF_017427025.1 Streptomyces sp. FH025 | reverse complement strand
GGCCGTCGACCCGGTCGCGGTCGATGGCGAGGGTGGCGCCGGCGTAGGTCTCCTCGACGTTGCCGTGGTACTGGTGCACGCGCTGGTGGCTCGCCCAGAGGTCGGCGGAGAGGCCGCCGGAGCCGTCGGTGTCGGCCCGGTCGTCCCAGCGGGCGTACCAGAGGGCGTCCGGGAGCGGGGAGCTGCCGACCCGGGCGGCGGCGGCGAGGTCGGCGATGCCGGAGCCGAGGCTGGAGTAGAAGCCGGAGCGGTACCCGGCCGCGTGCAGGGCCTCGGTCCAGCCGAGGGTGAAGTCGACCACGGCCTGGCCGCAGGCGGGGTCGCTCATCGGGTAGGCCTCGATGTCCAGGTAGACCGGGCTGCCCTGGCCGAAGCCGAGCACCTTCATCGAGCTCAGGGCCTCACCGGCCTCGGTGCGGCCCTGCTGGACGGCGTTGGCCGGGTCGATCCGCTTGGGCTTGTGGCTCAGGTCGGCACACGGCGCCTGGAGGCCGACGTGCACGGGCAGGAACCGCCAGCCCATCGCGCGGACCTGACGGACCCACTGGGCGGTGAGCCGGGCTTGGCCGCAGGCACGCTGGGAGCCGCTGACGTAGATGCCGATCGCCTGGTACGGGGAGGCGGCGCGCCAGGCCAGCAGGGTGTCGAGCGCGGGTGCGTCGCAGGCGTCGAAGGCGGGGCCGGACCACTCGTCGTGGATCCGGGGCGGGCCGTGCCGGTCGGGCAGCGTGACGGTCCGGATGCGGGGGACGGCGACGGCGGCCCGCCGGGTGGCGGCCTGGGCGCTCGCGCCCGTCCCGTCGGTGGCCAGCAGGAGCAGGAGGGAGGCGGCGAGCACGGCCGCGGAGCGGAGATAGCGCACCCCGCCTTGATACTGACGGACCGTCGGGCGATCGCGCCCACCACGCCGCGAGGCCCGTGCGAGTCCACCCTTTCGGACGCACCCGTCCGTATCCGTCCCGTTTCCCGCCCGGCCACTGTAACGAGCTTGCTGGTTTATCACTCCTTACGGCAAACTCGTTAGCATGCCCACCTCCCGCACCAGCGAAACCGCTGCCCCCACCTCGGCCTCCGCCGTCGCCGAGGCCCTTGCCATGCCGCCCGCCCCCAAGGGCGAGCCCGCCGGCGAACGGGGCAGCTGGCGACGAGGTGGGGAGCCCGGCTCCGCGGCGCCCCCCGGGGTGCACCCCGACCGGCCCGGCGGCCGGTTCGGCAAGGCCCTGCGGCGCCCGGCGAGGATCCCGGCGCCGCTTCTCTGTCTGATCGCGATGTTCCTGGTGCAGACCGGCATCGCGCTGTCCAAGCCGCTGTTCGGCCCGCTCGGGGTCAGCGGTACGACCTTCCTCCGGCTGGGCTTCGCCGCGGTCATCCTGCTCGCCGTCACCCGGCCGAAGCTGCGCGACAAGCGCCCGCGCGACCTCGCCGCGGCCGCCCTGCTCGGCGTGGCCTCGGCCGGGATGACCTTCCTGTTCGCCGGGGCGATCGATCGGCTGCCGATGGGCACCGCCGCGACCATCGAGTTCCTCGGCCCGCTCGCCGTCGCCCTGGTCTTCGCCCGGCGCGCCAGCCACCTGGTCTGGGCGCTGCTCGCGGCGGCCGGCGTGGTGCTGCTGACCCTGCTCGGCGAGGGCGAGGGCGGCGGCTCGCTCGACCCGGTCGGCCTGCTGTACGCCTTCGGCGCGGCCGCCTGCTACTCGGTGTACATCCTGTTCACCGACAAGGTCGGCGCCACCTTCCAGGGCTTCCAGGGCCTCGCGGTGTCGATGACGGTCGGCGCGCTGGCCCTGGCGCCGTTCGGGCTGGGCCAGGCCTGGAACGGACTGACCGCGCCCGGCGCCTCCCCGGTGCTGCTGCTCGCCGCGGTGGCCGGGGTGTCGCTGCTGCTGCCGGTGCTCCCGTACGCGCTGGAGATGACCGCGCTGCGCCGGATGCCGCAGCGGGTGTTCAGCGTGCTGGTCAGCCTGGAGCCGGCGGTCAGCGCGCTGGTCGGGCTGGTGGTGCTCGGCCAGCTGCTGGGGGCGGCGCAGCTCGCCGGGATCGGCTGCGTGGTGGCGGCCAGCGTGGGGGCCACGCTGACCGGGCGGCGCTGACGGACCGTCGGGGCCCTGCCGGCTCCGACGGGCTTACGGCTTTACGGGCTTACGGGCTTACGGGCTTACGGCTTTACGGCTCCACGGCTCTACGGCCAGAGCAGGGTGCGCGACCACTCCGGGCTGCGGACCGGGCCGCTGCGGGTGTAGCGCAGCCGGACGTGCCGGCGCTGGGCGTCTCCCTGCCAGAACTCCACCTCGTGGGCCCACAGGGTGTAGACCGCGTGCCCGGGCGCGACGATGTCCGGGGTGGCCTCCAGCCGGCGGCGGGCTACCGCCACCGCCTCGTCGTACTCGGCCAGCGAGGCCAGCGGCTCGCTCTGCCACCCGACCAGCGCGGCGGCCCGGGCGGCGGGCGAGCGGGTGGCGAACTCGGCGGCGGCGACCAGGTCGGCGGCCCGCTCGACGGTGCCGCGGACCCGCACCTGGCGGCCGAGCTGCGGCCAGTAGACGGTCAGCGCGGCGGCCGGGTGGCCGGCGAGCTGACGGCCCTTGGGGCTGTCGGCGTCGGCGGAGAAGTTCCAGCCGGTGCCGGCCGCGTCCATGTCGCGCAGCACCAGCACCCGGGCGTCCGGCATGCCGTCCGCGTCGACGGTGGAGAGGGTGAAGGCCTGAGGGTCCAGCACCCCGGCGTCCAGCGCGGTGGCG
>NZ_JAFLNG010000088.1 GCF_017427025.1 Streptomyces sp. FH025 | reverse complement strand
CCGTGACCTGCGCGTCAATCGGACATTGATTCGCTTCTGATCGACTGCGAGCACCTTGGATGGGGCGGTCCACCACCGGCCGCCCCGTCCGCGCCGCCACGTCGTGAAGAGAGTGCCATGCCGATCCACCTGCTGCCCCAGCCCGCCCTCACCGTGCCCGCGCAGGCGGAGTCCGGGGCCGACTCCCGGCGGACGGACGCGTACGCTCGGGCCGTCGACGAGGAACCGACCACCCTCCGGTTCGCCGGGCTGCGGCTGGTGCACGCCGCCCTGCGCCGGGACCTCGCCCGGCTGCCGAACGCGCTGCGGCTGCTCCAGCCCGACGAGGACGACAAGGGCGAGGCGCTGCTGCGGCACTGGACCTTCCTGACCGCGATGCTGACCTGCCACCACGAGCAGCAGGACACCCGGATCTGGCCGATCGTGCGGCGCTTCGCCCCCGAGCTGCGGCTGCTGCTCAACTGGCTGGAGGCCGACCACCACAACCTGGACCACTCCTTCACCCGGGTCACCACGCTGGTCCGGATCGCCAGCCGAGACACCGGCAGCGCCTGGCCGGTCGCGTACGCGATGGAGGACCTGGCGGCCCGGCTGGAGACCCACCTGCGGATCGAGGAGCGGCAGTTGCTCCCCCGGATGGAGCGGGTGGTGACGGGCAACTCCCGGCTCGGCGGGCTGGGCGAGCTGCTGGACCTGCTGCGCTCGGCGGACGGCCCGGGCACGGCGGACGCGCTGGCCTGGCTGCTGGACGGCGTGGAGCCGGCGCTGGTCGAGCGGCTGCTGGCCGAGTGCGACGACGACGTGGCCCGCAACTGGCCGCACTGGCAGGCCACCTACCAGCGCTGCACCGCGCCGCTGTGGGGGACGGTCGCCGACGGCCCGGGGAGCCTCGCCGACTGACCGGGGGCTCTTTTCGCGGTCGTCGGTCTACGCGCGTGGCATGGGACACTGGCATATGCCCACCGGTTGGCCGATTCCTTGGGAGTCGCCAACTCCATTTGCCCCCTAGGGGATTGGACCCAGACGTCTAAGGGTCCCGACCGTGCGGACCCGGGGGCCGGACCAGGGGAGCCGTACCGCCGACGGCCGATGGCGGGGCTCCCGTCACCTCCTACCGTCGAGACCATGACCACAGCCGGCAGCACAGCCACCCCGCACCGCACCCGGAACCGCCCGCTACCCGCCGTCCGCCGCCCGGCCCTGCTCGCCGCGGCCGCCGTCCTGGCCCTCGGGGCCGGACTGACCGCCTGTGAGGGCGGCGTGGCGCTCTGCCTGGACGACAACAGCTGCACCCTGTCCGTGCGGACGGACGGCGCCGACGCCGTCAAGTCCGTCAAGGTGTTCGGCGGCGACCACCCGCTGGACATGACCATCGGCCACATCACCGACACCACGGCCGAGGTGACCGTCGGCGACGACCGGAAGACCGTCGACAAGGGCACCGAGGCGGCCGTCGGCCGGGTCAAGGTCACCCTGCGCAAGGCCGACAAGGGCGACCACTTCGCCGAACTGCGCGTCACCCGCTGAGACTCGGCACCCCACTGCCCGCCCCGCTTCCCCGGCGCCCTACTCAACCGCCTTACTCCGGCAGGCGGTTGAGCCACTCCATCGGAGCGACCCGGATCGCCGTGTGCGGCGAGCCGTCCCACTCCACCGGAAGGCCGACTGCCTCCAGCGCGGCCACCACGGCCCGGCCGACCTCGACGGTCCGCCGCTCCGACACCTCGCCCGGCTCCTCCCCGGTGCGGAACCCGCCGTAGCGCAGCATCAGCCCGCGCCCGGCCGCGGCCGCCTCGGTGTCCTGCTGGTGGAAGAAGACGAAGCCGTACGAGTCCTCGTCGGCCTCGCCGCCGATCTCCGCGTAGCCGCAGCCGGCGCAGCAGGTGAAGTCCATCGCCGCGACGATGGCCTGATCCTCCAGAAGGTCGAAGGCGTCCACCAGTCGGTCCACGTCCGTGGTCTCCGGCCACTCGGCCTGCTCGGCCAGCCGCTCGGTCCACAGCGGAGCGACGATCCGCTCCGCCTCCTCCTGCGTCAGCCCCTGGTCGTCGAGGACCTCGACCAGGGACTCGGCTATCTCGTCCGGCTCCTGGAAGCCGCACCGGATCAACTCGCGAGCCCGCTCCTGGGCTTCGAGCAGCACGTCGGGGGTGAGCGCCGTGTCCTGGGTCATGCCCGCATCCTCGCACCCGGCACTGACAATCCGTTCCGTGCGTCGCACCGGTGCGCTACCGTCCGCCGGTGACCACTCTGCTGCAGCCCCCGCTGATCACCCGACTGCTGGCCGCCGACCGCATCCTCATAGCCGGGGCCGGCGGCGGCTTCGACGTGTACGCCGGGCTGCCGATCGCCCTCGCCCTACGGGCCGCGGGCAAGGAGGTGCACCTGGCGAACCTCTCCTTCACCCACCTCTACGGCCTGCCCCTCGACGTCTGGGAGGCGCCGGAGGTGGCCCGGATCCGGCCGGACACCCCCGCCCCCGAGGGCTACTTCCCGGAGCGCACCCTGGCCCGCTGGCTGCACCTGCACGGGATGCCCGACACCGTCTGGGCCTTCCCGACGGTGGGCGTGCAGCCGCTGCGCGAGGCCTACCGCGCACTGGTCGGCCGGCTGGGCGTGGACGCGATCCTGCTGGTGGACGGCGGTACCGACATCCTGATGCGCGGCGACGAGGTTGGGCTCGGGACCCCGGAGGAGGACATGGCGAGCCTGGCCGCGGTGGCCGGCCTGTCCGAGGTGCCGGAGCGGCTGGTCGCCTGCCTCGGCTTCGGCATCGACGCCTACCACGGCGTCAACCACTCCCTGGTGCTGGAGAACCTCGCCGCGATCGACCGGGCGGGCGGCTACCTCGGCGCCTTCTCCATCCCGCGCGACAGCCGGGAGGGCGTGCTCTACCTCGACGCGGTCGAGCACGCCCGGGCCGTCTTCCCCGAGCACCCCAGCATCGTCAACGGCTCGGTGGCGGCCGCGCTGCGCGGAGAGTTCGGCGACGTCCGGTTCACCGAGCGGACCAAGGGCGAGGAGCTCTTCGTCAATCCGCTGATGACGCTCTACTTCGGCGTCACGGTCGAGGCGCTGGCCGCCGAGCACCGGTACCTGGACCGGCTGGAGCACACCGTGGTGACCCGCCAGATCGCCACCACCATCGCGGAGTTCCAGGACGAACTGCCCCGGCAGCGGCCGCCCCGCCAGTTCCCGCACTAGGCGTGTTCAGTGCGCGGCGAGCCGGAACTCCAGGTTGCCGAACCGCACCTGGTCGCCCGGCCGGACCCGCACCCCGCCCGCGATCCGCCGCCCGTTGACGTGCGTGCCGTTGGTCGAGCCGAGGTCGTACAGCACCCAGCCGCCGGCCTCGTGCCGCAGCTCGGCGTGGTGCCGGGAGACCGAGGCGTCGTGCAGCCGCAGGCCCGAGCCGGGGATCCGCCCGATCGTCAACTGCCCGGCCCCGGTCTCCGGCAGGCTCAGTCCGGGCAGCCGCTCGGCGTGCCAGGCCCGGTTCAACCGGTTGCCGAAACCGGAGATCCGGCCGACCGTCCGCAGCACGAAGCGCTCGACCGGCCCGCCGGTGGGCAGCCCGGCCACCGCCGCGTCCAACTCGCCGCGGCTGGTGGCCCGCAGGACGATGTCCATCCGCCCGAGGAAGGTGTCGTGCGAGAGCCGGCCGTCGCCCGCGCCGTCGCGCAGCATCCCGAGCGCCTGGTCCCGTTCGGCGTCGGAGGGCCGGACCGCTCCGGTCGGGAACTCAGGCTGCGTCATGGCCCGATTGTCGGCTCGGCCGGCTTCGGCTGTCCAGATCACGCCGGGTTCCGGCACGCGGTTGGTAGGTCACGGAGCGACAGACGCCGGGCCCACCTGAGCGGTTCCCGCACGGGTGGCGGACCGTCAGGCCTTGCGGGCGGCCGCCAGGATCTTCTCCGTGGTGTGCAGGAACCGGGAGGTGACCGACCCCTGGTACGCCTTGCCGAACATCTCCTTGGTGACCCACTTGCCGTCCCGCAGGTGGACCACGATGTACGCGGCCCCCGGATCGGCGCCGAGCACCTCCACGTCGCCCTTCGGCGAGCGGTGCGGCCGGGCGAGTTCGGGCGGCAGCGGCTCGGAGAGGAAGGCGATCACCAGCCGGACGTCCGGCGTCACCGCCACGCCCCCGAACGGCTCGGCGGCCAGCAGCTCGGCCACCTCGTCGACCGTCCGCAGCATCACCGGCACCGGGTAGCCGAGCGACCGCTCCAGGTGCTCCTCGATCCGCCCGGTCAGCGCGGCGCGGTCCGGCTCGGCGGTGGTGAAGAAGACGTTGCCGCTCTGGATGTAGGAGCGGACGTTCCCCAGCTCCAACTCGGCGAAGAGCGCCCGCAACCGCTCCATCCGCACCGTCCGGCCGCCGACGTTGATGGCCCGCAGGAAGGCGATGTACGTGGTCATGGTGGTCATCCCGCCAGTCTCCCACCGGCCACCGACAGTGCCGGCCGCCGCCTGGCACCCGGGGCGGACGGTGGAGCGGATCCGGCTCCACTGACCGGCCCGGGGCCGGGTGGCGCGGCTACGGCAGGACGGACTTGAGGGCCTCGGGCGTCCGGGCCACGACGGCGTGCCCGTCGTCCGCGGTGATGATCGGGCGCTGGATCAGCACGGGGTGCTCGGCCATCGCCGCGATCCAGCGCGCCCGCTCGCCCGCCTCGCGGGGCCACTGCTTCATCCCCAGGTCCTTCGCGACCTGCTCGTCGGTGCGGGTGATGTCCCACGGCTCCAGGCCCAGGCGCTCCAGCACCTGCTCCAGCTCGGCCGCGGTCGGCGGGTCCTCCAGGTAGCGCCGCACGGTGTACTCCACCCCGGCGGCGGTCAGCTCGCCGAGCGCGGTCCGGCACTTGCCGCAGCGCGGGTTGATCCAGATCTCCATGACGTCAACCCTACCCAGCCGCCCCGGGCCCGCCCGGGAACCCGCACGACCGGAACCCGGCCAGAACCCGCCGGGGAACCGGCCCGGCCGGGAACTCCGGCGCGTCCTCCGGTGGTTCACGAACCGGAGCCATCACCTCGGAGGGGAGCACCGGATGGACGGCGCGGCGATCATCGACCAGCTGATGACCACGGAGACCAGGACCGACCCGTACCCGTTGTACGCGAAGGCCCGAGCGCTGGGCCCGGTGGTCCCGGCCGGGGGCGACTTCTACGTGGTCAGCGGCTACGCGGCGGTCAACAAGGTGCTGCGCACCCCCGCCTTCGGCGTCGCGACCGCCGAGATGATGTCCGGCCTGGCCCCCGAGTTCGCCGCGCACTCCTCGCTCGCCCTCTTCGGCCGCTCGATCCTCCAGCGCAACGCCCCCGACCAGCCCCGGGTCCGCTCGCTGATCGCCTCGGTGTTCACTCCCCGCCGGGTGGCCGCGCTGCGCCCGGCGGTGGAGGCGGCCGTCGGCCGGCTGCTGGACGAGATGGCCGAGCAGGGCGCCGACGGTTCGCCGGTGGACTTCATGGACGCCTTCGCCTTCCGGCTGCCGGTCGGGGTGATCTGCGAGCTGCTCGGCGTCCCCGAGCGGGACCGCTACCGCTTCCGGGACCTCGCCTCCGACCTGACCGTCGCCCTGGAGATCACCCAGGACCTCGACGACCTGACCGACGCCGACCGGGCCGCCGAGGAGCTGTCCCGGTACTTCACCGAGCTGGCCGCCGAACGCCTGGCCCGCCCGCAGGACGACCTGGTCAGCGACCTCGCCCGGATCGCCGCCGAGGACGACGGGCGGCTCTCCGCGCAGGAGCTGCTGGCCAACCTGGTGCTGCTGCTGGTGGCCGGCTTCGAGACCACCACCAACCTGCTCGGCAACGGCCTCGCCCTGCTGTTCCGGCACCCGGAGGCGGCCGCCGGGCTGCGCAGCGGCGCGGTCACCCCGGCCGGCTTCACCGACGAGGTGCTGCGCTTCGACTCCCCGGTCCAGGCCACCTCGCGGGTCGCGCTGGACGCGGGCCTGTCCGTCGAGGGCGTGCCCGTCCCGCCCGGCGGCGTGCTGACCCTGCTGATCGGGGCGGCCAACCACGACCCGGCCCGGTACGACCGCCCCGAGGTGTTCGACCCGACCCGCACCGACAGCCAGCCGCTGAGCTTCGGCGGCGGCCCGCACTTCTGCCTGGGCTCCCAGCTGGCCCGGCTGGAGGGCGAGATCGCGATCCCCGCCCTGCTGGACCGCTTCCCGAGGCTCGCCCCCGGCGGCGTCCCCACCCGACGGGACCGGCTGGTGCTGCGCGGCTTCGAGACCCTGCCGGTGACCGTCCGCTGACGGCCGAGTGACCCTGTGCTTCCGGGGCCGGGATTTGGCTCCTTGGGCCCCGGAGACCAGGACGTTCGGCGTTCCTGACCGGGGCGTTCGTAAGGGACGATGGAGGGACTTAACCGGCCATACCGGGCCCTTCCTCCCGGACCGGCCAGGCCGGTCAGCCAGGAGGTCCCCGCCGTGTCAGCACCCCGCCCGCCGCAGCTCGCGGTCGCCCAGCCCCGGGTGCCGCGCTGGGTGCCCTGGCTGCCGGTGCTGCTGCTGGTCCTGGACCTGATCGCCGAGGCCGTCGTCCCGCGCGCGGTCGCCGCCGGCTTCCTGCTGACCGCCCTGCCCGTGGTGGCCGCGTTCAGCTACGGTCCGGTGCTGACCGCCACCGCCACGGTCGGCGCGCTGGGGCTCCAGCTCCTGCTGGCCCTGCGCGCGGACCACATCAGCGAGCAGCACCACGTCTGGGTCTACATCGCCACCCTGCTCTCCGGCGCGATGGGCACCGTCCTGTCCTGGCAGCGCACCCGGCAGAACCGCACCCTGCTCCAGGCCCGTACGGTCGCCGAGACCCTCCAGCGCACCGTGCTGCGGCCGGTGCCGGAACGGGCCGGCGGCCTGCGGGTGGCCGGCCTCTACCGACCGGCCCAGGCCGAGGTGCTGGTCGGCGGCGACCTGTACGAGGTGTGCGACACCCGCTTCGGCGTCCGGGTGCTGCTCGGGGACGTCCGGGGCAAGGGCCTGGGCGCGGTCCGTACGGTCGCCGACGTGCTGGGCGCCTTCCGGGCGGCCGCGTACGACACCCAGGGCCTGGTCGAGCTCGCCGACCAGCTGGACCGAGCCGTCCTGCGCGACGCGGCCGACCGCGGCGACGACGAGCTCTTCGTCACCGCCGTCCTGCTCCAGTACCGGCCCGGCGCCGACTGCGTGGAGATCGTCAACCGCGGCCACACCACCCCGCTACTGCTGGCCGGGGGCGCCATCGCCCCCGTCGCCTGCGCCGACGAACTGCCGCTCGGCCTCGGCCACCTCAGCCCGGACGAGGAGCGCTGCAAACCCACCACCGTGGCCCTGCCCCCGGGCCACACCGTCCTGCTCTACACCGACGGCGTCAGCGAGGCCCGCGACGCCACCGGCGCGTTCTACCCCCTCGCCCCGCGCCTCGCCGCCCTGGCCAGCACCGCCCCGGACCGGGTGGTCTCCTTCCTGGCCCGCGACGTCCACCAGTACGCCGGCCTCCTCGCCGACGACCTCGCCGTCCTCGCCCTCACCCCCGAGTAGGCCCTGGAAAACGCCCGCGGGGGCGCGGACGTGACGTCCGCGCCCCCGCGGGGCGGTGTGCTTCCTACAGGTCGTAGTTCTGATCGAACATGCTTCTGACCTGCGGAAATGATGGTCGCATGGAAGATCATTTCACAACCAGTGCACACACGGCGGCCTCAACGGACGAGACGCGATGAGCAGGACCGAGCAGTGACGAGGGATCGCGTTGGCTGGCCGCTGCAGGCCGCTACGCAGTGCTACCGGACTTCGAACCGGCTCGTATGCGCCGTCCACATAGCTCGCGCCGGAATGCCGACCTCCCGGGGGGATCAACCGGGGGAGGTCGGCATTGGCGTTCTTGCCGCGCCGTGCAGTGCCCAGCACCGCTTTTGCCGCGGCGACCAGCGGCTCTGCTTGGTCCTGCTCGGTCCTACTCGGTCCGCAGCGCGGTGGCGGTCCGCGACCGGGCCGCCCAGCCGGCCGGTAGCAGTGCGCCGAGCAGGGCGATCACGATCCCGCCGGCCAGCAGGGGGATGAGCAGCCCGGCGGTGTAGGTGTGGGACACGCTCGGCGGCAGGTGCCGGCCGATCGCGTTGCCCATCGGGGTCAGCGTCGCCTTCTCCACCGCGACCCCGAGCGGGACCCCGATCAGCCCGGCGATCAGGCCGGTGAGTGTCACCGAGGTCAGCACCATCGCGATGGTCTGTTTGGGTGTCATCCCGAGGGCCTTGAGGATCCCCAGATCACGGACCCGCTCCCGGGTGTCCTGCACCACCATGCTCAGCACCCCGAGCGCGGCGACCGCGATCATCATCAGCGTGAGCGTGGCCACCAGGGCGCCCATGGTGATCATCACGATGTTCTTGCCCGAGCTCGAGTTCGACTGGACCGAGGCGTTCAGCGGGGTCAGCGCGGCGGCGGCCGAGGTGGACCAGTCCGATCCGTTGACGTTCGAGGCCAGCTCGACGTTGAACTGGTCGATGTGCGGGGGCAGACCGGCGGCGGTGAAGGTGGCCGCATCCGTCATGACGGTGTAGTCGCCCTGGTTGGTGTCGAAGTTGATGCCGACGACCTTCAGCGGCAGTTGCTTGTTCTGCTGCGTCACGGTGACGTCGTCACCGACGTGGATCCCCGCCGTCGTGGCCAGCTTGTCGCCGACCACGGCCTCGCCGGGCGCCGAGTACCAGCGGCCGGACACCAGTTCCAGGTGCGTCCAGGAGAAGTCGCCGGTGACCGTGAACACCTTCGGCGGTTCGCCGCCGGGCGGAGCGCCGACCATGGCCGCGCCGCTTTCGCCCCAGCCGAACGCGGCCTTCGTGCCCGGGATTCCGGCGAGCGCGGCGGCCACCTTGGCGGCGTCCAGGTGCGGGGTGCGCGGGTCGTTGGGGCCGTAGAGACCCCAGGGCACGCCCACGTCGGCTGTGGGTTCCACGATCTCCGACGCGACGTTGAAGCCTGAGGTGCTGGCGTCCAGGTACTTGTTGAACCCGGTCTCCAGCCCCACCGCGAACGTGACACTCACCACGCCGAACAGCACCGCCGCACCGACCAGTACGGCCCGGGCCGGCCGGGCGAACGGCTGGGCCAGCCCCAGCGACATGGCCCGGGGCAGCGGCAGCCGCGAGGCCAGACGCTGCGCCGCCTGACCGCCCCCGGCCTTGGGGGCGCGGCCGACCACCAGGGCCCGCACCGTCGACATCCGGCCGGCTCGCAGTGCCGGGATCAAAGCTGTGACGCCGACGAGCAGCAGGGTGCCCAGCGACACCACGGCGCTGACCCACAACGGAATCGTGGTACTGGCCGCGCCGAGCTGCTTGGTGGCCTCGTCCAGGATCGGCACAGCCAGGAGGTTGCCGAAGACCGTGCCGAGCACCACGCCGAGTGTCGCCGGGGTCATGGCCTGCGCGGTGTAGGCGCGGGCCACCTGCGAAGGGGTGAAGCCCAACGACTTCAGAATCCCGATGCGCCGGATTCCCGAGGACACAGCCCCGCTGACCACGATCGAGATGATCAGCGCCGACATGAACAGCCCGAGGATCCCGAAGCCGATCAGGAACGGCACGTAGGCCTTGGCGTTGCCGGTCGCCTGCTGCTCCGTGGTCAGGTACGACTGTCCGCCCTCGACCGCGCCGGCCGGCGCGGCGGCGGCCACCGCCTGCTTGTCGGTGGCGATGTCGGTGGCGGTCCCGGCCTCGGCGAACCGGTAGAGCATCTGCTCGTCGGACTTGGCACCGGCGGCGGTGAGCCGCGCGAAACCGTCGGCGGTGGCGAAGGCGGTCGCGCTGTCGGTCACCGAGCCGCCGAAGCCGACGACCTTGAACGACGGCTTGCCCGGCAGAGAGGAGAACACCACTGAACTGCCGAAGCAGTCGGTGGCATAGTGCTGCCACGGCAGGGCGATCTCGTCCGGGCTCGTCGGCCAGCGCCCCTGGGTCAGCGCCAGTTGGTCCATCCCGGAGGTGCTGCCCAGGTCGGGCCGGGTGGTGACGGTGATCGGATGGTTGTCAGTACCGGCGAAATCGTTCTTGGGGCAGTCCGTGCCGACGGTTGTGTCCAGGGCGGCGGCGATCGGGTACGGCCCGGACGCCTCGGTGACGCCGGCGGCGTGCGCGGTGGCGGCGGCCTGCGCGGCCGTGACCTTCGAGCTGTCGAACTGGACCGCCAGGTGTGCCCCGTTCCGAGCACTGAAAGCGTGCTCGAACGGGGCCTGCACTACGGCCAGCAGACCGAGGGAGAGTACTGAGGACGTCACCGCGGCGAACGTCGTCAGGGCCATGACGAGGGACTGGACCCGGCGGCGGCCCACGCCGGAACGTACGACCTTGCCCAGGGCGCTCACCGGACCGATCCCGCCGAGCTGTTGACGGTGGCGCCGCCGGCCGTGTTGACCACGTCCCGGGCCACCGTGCCGTCCACCAACTCGATCGTGCGGCTCGCGGTGCTCGCGGCCAGCTGCACGTCGTGGGTGACCAGCAGGATGGTCTGGCCGTCGCTGTTCAGCTCCAGCAGCAGCCGGCGCACGTCCTCGGCCGAGCTCGAGTCCAGCGCGCCGGTCGGCTCATCGGCCAGCAGCAGCGCCGGCTCGTTCATCAGGGCCCTCGCCACCGCCACCCGCTGCCGTTGCCCACCGGACAGCCGCTGCGGATAGGCCTTGACATGCCGGTCGATGTCCAGCGAGCCGAGCAGCTCGACGGCCCGCCGCTCCGCTTCGCGCTTGCCCATCCCGGCCAGCTGCGCCGGAACCATGACGTTGTCCAACACGGTCAGGTCGTCCAGCAGGTTGAAGAACTGGAAGATCATGCCGATGGAAGCCCGGCGGTACTTCGCCGAACCGGCCTCGCCGAGCTGGTCGACGCGGGTGCCGTCGACGGTCACGGTGCCACTGGAAGGCTTGTCCAGACCCGCGATCAGGTTCAGCAGC
This sequence comes from Streptomyces sp. FH025, assembly GCF_017427025.1. Taxonomy (GTDB): domain Bacteria; phylum Actinomycetota; class Actinomycetes; order Streptomycetales; family Streptomycetaceae; genus Kitasatospora. The sequence continues at coordinate 6,577 of NZ_JAFLNG010000088.1, read as the reverse complement.
GTGGACTTGCCGCTGCCGGAATGGCCGAGGATCGCCACGCACTCACCAGCCGCCACGGACAGGCTCACCCCGGCCAGCGCGGGCGGGCCGTCGTCGTACTTCTTCGTCGCGTCTTGGAGATCGATCATCGGCTCGTTCGTCATGGCCATGAACCTAGGAACGGACCATGCCCCATCGCGTCGGCCGGCGGATGTCACCTCTTCCCAGGCCATCGGCCCGGGAGCGTATTCGGCGTACATCCCCGGGGCGACGCGCAGCGCCGACGCCACTGAATACGATCTCTGGATGGAACAGCTTCTCCAGCGTCTCTCGACATCGAAGCGCGTGATCGGGCTGACGTCACAGGCCGTGGTACTGGCCACCGCCTGCTTGTACGCGCTGATGCTCCCCTTGACGATGCCGACCCCTGAGTACGGCCTGTTCCGGTTCCCCGACCTCGAGCCCGCCCAGATGATCGGTCTGTACATCGTGCTCGCCCTGCCGGTTCTGCTGGTGCGCCGTCTGCCGGCGGCGGTCTTCGCGGCGGTCCTGGGCGAAGCAGTTCTCGGCGAGGCCTTCGGCGCGCGGCCCTCGATCGTGTTCGTCCTGCTCGTCGGCTTGGTCGGGTACCTCGCCGTCCGGCGGCCGAAGGCTGCCGCCGTCGGCTCCGTCGCGGGCGTCGCGGCCGCGCTCGTCAACGACATCCACACCCGCGAGCAGTCCGTCAGCGACGCGGTCCAGTGGGCCGGGGGGTTCGCGTTGTGGTTCGCGGTCGCGTGGGTCTTCGGCAGGGTGTACCGCAAACGCCGTGAATACCTCGAAGCCCTGCAGGAGCAGACCGCGGCCCGCGTCGTCATGGCCGAGCGGCTGCGGATCGCCCGCGAACTGCACGACAGCGTCGCGCACAGCATCGGGATCATCACGGTGCTGTCGGGAGCGGCGGCGCGGGTCGTGGAGACCAAGCCCGAGCAGACGCGGCAGGCGCTGACCGGCATCGAGACCACCAGCCGGGAGACGCTGCTGGAGCTGCAGCGCATGCTCGGGGCGCTCCGCCGCGCCGAGCCGGACGACGCCATGCCGCAGGCCGCGCCGCTGGCGCCGTCCGGCAGCCTGGCCGACGTCCCGCAGCTGGCCGAACGCACGGCCGGCGCCGGCGTGCGGGTTCATGTGACCTGGCGGGGCGAGCGGCGTCCACTGCCACCGGAGATCGAACTGTCGGCGTTCCGGATCATCCAGGAGTCGGTGACGAACGTGGTGCGGCATTCCAGGGCGCGGACGTGTCGGGTCGCGGTCGGTTACGAGCCGGAAGGGGTGACGATCGAGGTGGTGGACGACGGGGACGGTCTGGGCGGGCCGGGCCGTCCGAGGCTCTCCGCGGCCAGCGGGAGCGGCTTCGGTCTGCTCGGCATGCGCGAGCGGGTGACGTTGCTGTCCGGCCAGTTCAGCGCGGGCCGGCGTCCGGAGGGCGGATTCCGAGTGGCTGCGAGGCTCCCGGCATGAGCGTGCGGGTGCTGCTGGTCGACGACCAGCCGCTGATGCTGGTCGGGCTCGGGATCCTGATCGGCGACACCGACGACCTGGAGGTGGTCGGTGAGGCCGGCGACGGCTGCGAGGCGGTGCGCCTGGTGCGTGAACTGCGGCCGGACGTCGTGGTGATGGACATCCGGATGCCGGGCATGGACGGGATCGAGGCGACCCGGCAGGCGACCGCCGAGCCGGACCCGCCCAAGGTCTTGGTGCTGACGACCTTCGACGACGACGAGTACGTCTACGGCGCACTGCGCGCCGGGGCCAGCGGATTCCTGCTCAAGAGCATGGCCCTGGACGCGATCCTGGAAGCGATCCGCGTGGTGGCCGCGGGCGACGCGCTGATCGCGCCGAGCGTGACCCGACGGCTGATCGCGGACTTCGCCGGAACGTCCGTCCGCGCGGCCCCCGAACCGGACGCCGGGCCCGCCGCGGACTCGAGTCCCATCGCGGGGATCACCGACCGGGAGCGCGAGGTGCTGGCACTGGTCGGACAGGGACTGTCGAACACTGAGATAGCCGAGCGGCTGGTGATCAGCGCGGCGACCGCGAAGACGCATGTCGCGCGCCTGTTCGCCAAGCTCGAAGCCCGGGACCGCGTCCACCTGGCGATCACCGCCTTCGAGGCCGGACTCGTGCCGCGTAGACGGTAGGGCAGGATGAGAAGAACGGTCGAGACCATGCGTTCGGCCACCACCAGCTCGTCCCGCTCGACCCGCACCTCGCGCGAGTCGGCAACCTAGCGTTTCCGCAGGTCAGCGAGTGCTGACCTGCGGAAACGCTGAGAGATCAAACTGCGTTTCCGCAGGTCAGAGGGGGTCCTACAGGTCGTAGTAGAGCTCGAACTCGTGCGGGTGGGGCCGGAGGGCGATCGGGGCGATCTCGTTGGTGCGCTTGAAGTCGATCCAGGTCTCGATCAGGTCCGGGGTGAAGACGTTGCCGGCGAGGAGGTACTCGTGGTCGGCCTCCAGGGCCTCCAGGACGGCGGGGAGGGAGGAGGGCACCTGGGGGACGTTGGCGTGCTCCTCGGGGGCCAGCTCGTAGAGGTCCTTGTCGACCGGCTCCAGCGGCTCGATCTTGTTGCGGATGCCGTCGAGGCCGGCCATCAGCATGGCGGAGAAGGCCAGGTACGGGTTGGAGGAGGGGTCGGGGGCGCGGAACTCGATGCGCTTGGCCTTGGCGTTGGAGCCGGTGATCGGGATGCGGATCGCGGCGGAGCGGTTGCGCTGCGAGTAGACCAGGTTGACCGGCGCCTCGAAGCCCGGGACGAGGCGGTGGTAGGAGTTCACCGAGGGGTTGGTGAACGCCAGCAGCGAGGGTGCGTGCCGGAGCAGGCCGCCGATGTAGTAGCGGGCGGTGTCGGAGAGGCCGGCGTAGCCCTGCTCGTCGTAGAAGAGCGGGGTGCCCTCGCTCCACAGCGACTGGTGGACGTGCATGCCCGAGCCGTTGTCGCCGAAGATCGGCTTCGGCATGAAGGTGGCCGTCTTGCCGTTGCGCCAGGCGACGTTCTTGATGATGTACTTGAACAGCATCAGGTCGTCGGCGGCGTGGAGCAGGGTGTTGAACTTGTAGTTGATCTCCGCCTGGCCGGCGGTGCCGACCTCGTGGTGCTGGCGCTCGACCTCCAGGCCGGCCTTGGCCAGCTCCAGCGACATCTCGGCGCGCAGGTCGGCGAAGTGGTCCACCGGCGGGACGGGGAAGTAGCCGCCCTTGTACTTGACCTTGTAGCCGCGCACGTCGCCCTCGGCGGCGCCGGTGTTCCAGGCGCCCGCCTCCGAGTCGATGTGGTAGAAGGACGCGTTGGCGCTGGTCTCGAACCGCACCGAGTCGAAGACGTAGAACTCCGCCTCCGGCCCGAAGAAGGCGGTGTCCGCGATGCCGGAGGAGGCCAGGTAGGCCTCGGCCTTCTTGGCGACGTTGCGCGGGTCGCGGCTGTAGGCCTCGCCGGTGACCGGGTCCTGGATGAAGAAGTTGATGTTGAGGTGCTTCTCGGCCCGGAAGGGGTCGAGCCGGGCGGTGGCGAGGTCCGGGACCAGGGCCATGTCGGACTCGTGGATGGCCTGGAAGCCGCGGATCGACGAACCGTCGAACATCAGGATCTCGGACGGGTCGAAGGTCGCCGCAGGTACGGAGAAGTGCTGCAAGACGCCCGGCAGGTCGCAGAAGCGGACGTCGACGAACTTCACGTCGTTGTCCTGGATGAACTGCTTCACTTCGGCGGCGTTGTTGAACATCCATCCTCCTCGGCGTGCGAATTGGGCTCACCATAGGAATGGGGCGTTTCCAGTCGGTGACCCTCTCGTTTCCTAGATGTTAACCACGACCGTCGGGGTGGGTGCCAAAGTCGTACGGGACGGGGCAAAACGCCCGCCGACCTGCGCGGCGTCGGCAAAGTGGTCTGGACCAGTTGGTAAGCCCGGTGATCGGGATTCACCCGGTCGTGGAGGAAGCCGCGCCCGCGGGGGAGCCGGTGCGGGCCCGGGGCGTGAGCCCGGTTAGTGTGGATTCGTGGACACCAGAGAAGCGTTGGGATCGTGGATCGACGGCCCCAAGGCGGCCGCCGAGAAGATGGGCGCCGACTTCGGCTACCGCGGCGAGCGCCTCGGACTGCCCAAGGAGGGCTCCGGCTCGATCGCCGGCCCCGGCCGCCGGATCGGCGCCCTGTTCGTGGACGGCTGGCTGGTCGCCCTGATCTCCTACGGGCTGATCGCCAGGGGGGACCAGGCCGAGGCCAACCTGTGGACCAGCCCGCTCTACTTCGTGGTCGCGGCGCTCCTGCTCTCCACCACCGGCACGACCGTCGGCAAGCGGCTGTTCGGCCTCCGGGTGGTCCGGCTGGACGGCGGCCGCGCGACCATCCCGCAGGTCCTGCTGCGCACCCTGCTGCTCTGCCTGGTGGTGCCGCCGCTGGTCTGGGACCGCGACACCCGGGGCCTGCACGACAAGGCGGTCGGCACCGTCGAGGTCCGGATCTGACAGCCGTCGCGACAGCGGCCGCAACACGACAACCGCAACACGGCAACCGCCGCCACGATGCCGAACGGCCCCGCTGAGGAATCAGCGGGGCCGTTCGGCGTCGTCGGGGGAGGGGGTCAGCGGACCTGGCCGCCCTTGGGCATCCGGGCGCCCTTGGGCATCGGGCCCTTGGGGATCGGCGCCTTGGAGAGCAGGTCGCCCAGCGCGCGCAGGCGGTCGTTGGTCTCGGTGACCTGGGCGGCGGTGATGGCGCGGGGCAGACGCATCAGGTGGATCTGGAGCTTCTTCAGCGGGATCTCGCCCTCGCCGTTGCCCACCACGATGTCGTGCACCGGCACGTCGCCGACCACGCGGGCCATCTTCTTCTTCTCGGAGGCCAGCAGCTGGCGCACCCGGTTCGGGTTGCCCTCGCCGATCAGCGCGATGCCGGCCCGGCCCACCGCGCGGTAGACCGCGTCCTGGTTGCGGGTGACCGCGACCGGGGTGGTGCTGGAGCTCCAGCCGCGCCGGATGTTGTTCAGCACGGCCGCGACGGCGCCCGGCTGCCCCTCCATCTGCCCGAACGCGGCACGCTCGGCCCGGCGCCCGAAGACGATCGCCATGGCCAGCACGGCCACGATGAAGCCCAGGATGCCCAGGTAGACGGGATGCTCGATCGCGAAGCCGATGGCGAGGAACACGCCGAAGGTCAGCAGGCCGACGCCGGCGATGATCAGGCCGATCTTGGTGTCGACCTTCTTGGTCATGGTGTACGCCAGACGGATCTGCTTCAGCCGTCCGGGGTTCTCGGATGTTTCCCTCGCCATAACGCTCATGGTACGTGGCACGGGTACGGGATATCCAAGCCCGGGTACCCGTTCGCCCGAACCGTGACCCGTACGTCCGCGCACCATCGCGCACAGCGACGCCGGAGCCTCAACTCCGCACGGACCGTGCCCTCGTCGCCCCGGGTGTTCCCGTGGGCCCCGCCGGCCGTGTCGGTCCCGCCGGCCCCCCTGGCCCTGCCGCTCCCGCCGGGCCCGCGGTTCCCGCGCTTCTCGCAGCCGAGGCGTCGTGCCGGCGATCCGCCGCGTACTCGCGGTTCTCGCACACCGCCGCCCAGGCGTTGCGTCGTGCCCGCCGCTGGCCGGGCGCCAGCAGGACGCTCTCGGCGAACCGCAGCGCCGTCCCCACCGAACGGATCCGCATCCGCATGCCGAACAGCTCCTCCCGTGATCCGAGGAAGACGTGGCTGAGAAGACTGACTGAGAAGACTGACTGAGGAGAGTGCTTGGGGCGAGTGGCTGAGAAGAATCGAACACCCACCAGGCGTCCATCCTCCCCACACCGTGTTACCAGCCCGTGACCAGGCAGTCAAAGCGGGGTGAAAACCGAAAGGGCGGAGCCGTGGCTCCGCCCTTCGAATGGCTCAATGGCCCGAAACCGACGTCGGTGTCAGACCGCGGCCTGCTCGCGCCGCTCCAGTGCCTGCCGGTACAGCCGCCCGGCCCGGTACGACGAACGCACCAGCGGGCCCGACATGACGCCCGCGAAGCCCAGCTCCTCGGCCTCCTGCTGGAGCTCGACGAACTCCTGGGGCTTCACCCAGCGCTCCACCGGGTGGTGGCGCAGCGAGGGGCGCAGGTACTGGGTGATGGTGATCAGCTCGCAGCCGGCCCCGACCAGGTCGGCCAGCGCCTGGCTGACCTCCTCGCGGGTCTCGCCCATGCCCAGGATCAGGTTGGACTTGGTCACCAGCCCGGCCGCGCGGGCCTGGGTGATGACGTCCAGCGAGCGCTCGTAGCGGAACGCCGGGCGGATCCGCTTGAAGATCCGCGGCACCGTCTCGACATTGTGCGCGAGCACCTCGGGACGGGAGGAGAAGACCTCGGCCAGCTGCTCGGGCACCGCGTTGAAGTCGGGGATGAGCAGCTCGACGCCGGTGCGGCCGCCCGCGCGCTCGGCGGTCATCGCGTGCACCTGGCGCACGGTCTCGGCGTACAGCCAGGCGCCGCCGTCCTCCAGGTCGTCGCGGGCGACGCCGGTGATGGTGGCGTAGTTGAGGTCCATCGTGACGATGGACTCGGCGACCCGGCGCGGCTCGTCGCGGTCGAAC
>NZ_JAFLNG010000879.1 GCF_017427025.1 Streptomyces sp. FH025 | reverse complement strand
AGCTGGATGCAGGCCGCAGCCATCGATCCGTCCGCGACGACCGTCAGGCGGTCACGACGGGGACGCCGTCGGGCCGGTCGGCGAGCAGCGCGGCGACGTGGTCAGCGCAGCGCAGAGCCGCCTCCGCCATGGCACTCCTGGTCATTCCGGCGACGTGCGGGGTGAGCAGGGCGTTGGGCAGGCCGAAGAGCGGTGAGGCGAAGGCGGCGTGTTCGTGGGCGAAGGTGTCGACGGCGGCGGCTGCCAGCGGGTGCGCCGGGTCACGCAGCGCGTCGGCCAGTGCCCGCTCGTCGACGATGCCGCCCCGGGAGGTGTTGAGGAGGATCGAGCCCGGCCGCATCAGTGCCAGTTCCGCCCGGCCGATCAGCCCTCGGGTATGCGGGGTGAGCGGAAGATGCAGGGACACCACGTCGCTGGTGGTGAAAAGGGCGGCGAGGGATTCGGCCCGGCGTACGGGTGTCGGTGTCGCGCGCCGTGAGTAGCCCTGAACGCTCATCCCTAGGAACCCTGCGCGCTCGGCCAGCGCCAGGCCGATCCGCCCCAACCCGGCGATGCCCAGGGTCAACTCCGACAGTCCGGCCGCAGGGGCGGCCGGTGTGCTCCAACGGCCCCGGTGCGCAGCCTCGTTGTGCGTCAGGAGGCTCCTGCTCACTGCGAGCAGTTGGGCCAGCGCGAATTCGGCGACGGCGTTCGCATTGGAGCCGGGCGTGTGGGTGACGGCGACACCATGACGGGCGGCGGCAGCCAGGTCGACGTGGTCGGTGCCGGCTCCGGCCCGGCCGATCACCCGGAGCCGATGGGCCAGCGCGCGGTCGGTGGCCGCCGCGAGGAGAGCGGCACGCATCGGGACACCCGCGCGGGACTTGAGCGCGTGATAGCCGAGGCCACCCCGGACGACCTCATCGATCAGCGCCGACTCGTCGAACAGATCGACATCGGTGAAGTCCACCTGCCCCGCCCACGCGGCGCGGACACTCGCCGGGTCGGTCACCCGTCGGAGGTTCAGTGTGACCGCCAAGCCGTGCCCGAGCAGACGCTCCAGCTCGCGACCGAGCAGTTCCTCGGGCGCAGCGTCCACCAGCAGGACCCGCATCCGCTCCACAGCGTCCCCCTTCCCCGCGTGAGGACCTTATGTGTCTCGGGGGCGAAGATCACGCCCGGGCGATCAGGACGGGCTGGAAGAAGCCGGAGTCGGCGGGCTGTATCCACTCGGCCTCGGCGAGGCCCGCCTCGCCGGCGAAGACGCTCAACTGGGCCTGGGTGAGCGCCCAGTAGGTGGAACGGCGGACCGATACCTGCCACTGGCCGGTGTCGTCCGGCAGCAGGCGGAAGAGCTCCAGGTCGTACCGCTCGCCGTCCTCGTGCCACTGCCAGAGCTGGAAGATGACGGACCGCCGGCCGTCCTGCTCGGTTGTCTGCGGCGGGGTGGAGGCCGGGTGGGTGCGGCGCAGTTCCTCGTACGGGCGGGTGGTGACCAGCAGCAGCCCGCCCGGGCGCAGGACCCGGCGCATCTCGCCGAGTGCGGCGCGGACGTCCTCGGTCGTGAGCAGGTGGGGCAGCGCGTTGTCGGCGCAGACCACGACGTCGAAGCGGCCGTCGGAGAAGGGGAGTTCGCGCATGTCGGCGGCCGCCGTGGGCAGCCGAAGCCCGCGCGCGGCGGCCTCGGCGGTGGCCCGGGCGGCGGAGGCCGAGCTCAGGTCGGTGCCGGTGACCCGGTGGCCGAGCGCGGCCAGGCCGATCGCCTGGGTGCCGATGCCGCAGGCGCAGTCCAGCACCTCGGCGGGGCCCTCGCCCAGGCGGGCCCGGATCAGCGCGTCCAGCGCGGCGCCCTGGCGGGCGAGCGAGGCGTTCCAGTCGGCGTAGAGCAGGTGGTAGCCGTCGGCGAAGTCGTCGTAGAAGCGGCCGAGCTCGGATCGGGTCATGGGGTTGTGGCCTCCGTGGGGGGTGGGGAGCGGCTCACGGTCTGTCAGCCCGTCATGGCGGCTATCCTCGCGCAGACGTACCGGTCCGAAGTACCGGATTTCCGAAGCCGGAGAGGGGGCGGAGCCATGGAACCGGCGCCGGACGAGGAGGGCGCGGAGGCACGGTGGCCGGAGTGATCGAGCTACCGGAAGGGTCCTGGTGGGACTGGGACGTGTACTCCTGGCGCCCGGGCGAGCTGCGCCTGGCCGCCGGGTACGACCTCGGCTACCACCACGGTCTGGAGCTGGTCTTCGCGGACCCGCTGTACGTCCGCTGCCCGGCGGCCTTCCAGGACCCGGTGTTCCGCGAGCCGACACCCGGGGAACGCCGGCTGGTCGAGCGGCAGTGCGGCGAGGAGCCGCGGGTGCTGCTCGCCTTCGAGGCGGATGGCGGCGGGCCGGAGCCGGTGAGCGGGCTGATCGCGGCCGGGAGCGTGGAGGTGCGGGTCGGGACTGTGCTGAGGTACTTGAAGGGTCCGGAATCCGCTGGCAGCGCGGCGCCGCCGCCATGATGGTGCCGGCATGCGCACCGTCGAGGAGCTGATCGCCGAGGCCGAGTCCGCGCCCGTGACATCCGCCGCTGGACGTCGGCCGGTCGTGCTACGGCCGGTGGTGCGGTGGGGGAGGAGGAAGGGTATCGGCACCCGGTGCCGGCTCCGGCCAGACCAGCAGGACGGGGCAGGGAGCATGGTCGACGACGAAGCGGGTGGCGGGGCCGAGGCTGTGGGGCCCGAGGCGGGTGCGATCGCCGTCACGGGCGAGGACGAGCAGTTCGGC
>NZ_JAFLNG010000878.1 GCF_017427025.1 Streptomyces sp. FH025 | reverse complement strand
CACACTGACTGGGCATCACCTTCCTCGGACCGTGTCCCGGCACCCCGCTGCCTGCGTCGGCCGGAGCCCCGGGACCAGGGAGGGAGCACGCCAGTGCCCACGTACGACTTCACCCGCCGCGCCCGTCGCCCGTCCGACCCGGACGTCGTCGTGGTCGGCGCCGGCCTCGCGGGCCTGGCCGCCGCCCGCGCACTCACCGGTCGCGGCCTCAGCGTTCAGGTCCTGGAGACCACCGACCGGATCGGCGGCCGGATGGCCACCCGCGAGCTGGACGGATTCCGCCTCGACGACGGCAGCCACCTGCTGAACACCGCCTTCCCCGAACTTCGCCGGGCCCTCGACCTCGACCGTCTGGACCTGCGCCCGCTCGCGCCCGGCGTGCTCGTGCACAGCGCCGGCCGCCGCTACCGCGCCGGGGACCCGCAGCTCACCACCGCCCGGCAGGCCGCCACCCGGGCGCCGCTCGGCAGCCCGCTGGACAAGGCCCGGCTGGGCAGCTGGCTCACCCGGATCGCCACCACCCCGGCCGGCCGGCTCCAGGCCCGCCCCGAAACCACCACCGCCCGCGCGCTGGCCGGCCACGGGCTCGCTCCACGCACCGTCGACGGCTTCCTGCGGCCGCTGCTCAGCGCGCTGCTCAGCGATCCGACCCTCGGCACCAGCAGCCGGATCGCCGACCTGGTGCTTCGCTCGTACGCCCGCGGACGCCTCTGTCTGCCCGCCGACGGGATCGCGGCCGTACCGGCCCAGCTGGCCGCCGCGCTTCCCGCCGGCACCGTCCTGACCGGGGTGCAGGTCACCTCGGTCGCCGCCGACGGCGTGGAGACCCTCGCCCACGGGCGGATCGGCGCCCAGGCCGTGGTCGTCGCCACCGACGCCCGCTCCGCCGCCGAGCTGCTGCCCGGGCTGCGGCTGCCGGACTTCCACCCCGTCACCACCTTCTTCCACGCGGCCGACCGCACCCCGCTGGGCGAGGCGGTCCTGCTGCTCGACGCCGACCGGCCGAACGGGCACCCGCCGCTGGTCTCGCACTCGCTGGTGCTCAGCGAGCTGCACCCGTCCTACGCCCCGGCCGGGCAGGCGCTGGTCGCCACCACCGTGCTCGGCCGGCGCTCCTTCGACGCGGGCGGCCCGGCCGGGCTGGAACCGGCCGTCCGGGCCCGGCTCGCCGGGCTGTACGGCGCCTCGACGGTCAACTGGCAGTTCCTCAGCGTGCGGCACGTCCCCGACGCGCTGCCCGCGATGCCGCCGCCGCACAACCCCCGCCGCCCGGTGCGGCTGGTGGCCGGGCTGTACGTCGCCGGGGACCACCGGGACACCAGCACCGTGCAGGGTGCGCTGGTCTCCGGGCGGCGGGCGGCGCAGGCGGTGCTGCGCGACCTCGGCCTGCCGGCCGGGGCGCGGGAGGCCGAGGCGGCGGCCTGAGGCCGTCGCGGTTCGCCGAGGGCCGTCGCGGTTCGCCGAGGCCGCTGAGGTCGCTGAGGTCGTTGAGGTAGGTCATTGCGGGCGGGACCGCGCGGCGCTCGGGCTGTACGGGGCGACGGCACTGCCGCCGGTCGTGGTGATCACCACGATCGAGGTGGAGGCCGGGCACCTGTCGTCCTCGACGGCGGCGGCGCCGGTGGGCGCCGGGATGCTGTCGGTGCTGGTGTTCCCGCTGGCCGCTCGGCGGGTGCGCGGCGGGGTCCGGCCACCGGTTCCATCGGCTTCGCCGGCTTCGCCGGCTTCATCGGTGGAGGTGGAGGTAGAGGTGGAGCTGGAGGCTGCGGCGGACGCGGGGCGTCCACGGGTCCGGGCCGAGAGCTGGTGAGTCCCCGGCCCGGTTGCCGAACAGAGGGTCAGATCACCCCCGCCTGGCGGGCCGTCTCCTCGAAGGCGCGGGCCACCGGGCTGCCCCGGTAGGGGGTGAGGCGGCGGTGGAAGTCCCGGACGTACTCCAGCGAGCGGGCCGAGCGCATCTCCCCCGCCGCCCGCAGCGCGTCGGTGGCCATGGTGCAGGCCTCGTCGAGGTCACCCATGCCGAGCCGGGCGGTGGCCAGCACCAGTCGGCAGAAGATCCGGCTGCGCGCGTAGGCGGGCGAGCGCAGCCGCAGCGACTTCTCGGCGTGCTGTGCGGCGGTGCGCCACTGCTGGAGGTCGCGGTAGCAGTGGGCGAACTCGTCGGAGAGCTGGGCCTCGTCGAAGTACCGTGCCCAGGAAGGCAGTTCATCGCCCGTCCGGGAGGCGGCCAGCGACCGCTCGGCCCGGACCAGCGCCGTGGTGCAGGATCGGACGTCGCCCAGCAGGCCGTGCCCGCGCGCCTCGGCGGCGTGCATCAGCGACTGGACCACCGGCGGGACGGCGGTGCCCACCCCCTGCTGGGCGACCCGGGCGAGCTGGACGGCCTCCCGGCCGTGGCCCAGGTGGACGGCCTGCTGGCTCATCGTCACCAGGACGTAGCCGCCGAGCGCGCGGTCCCCGGCGGCCTGGGAGAGGCGCAGTGCCTGGACGAAGTAGCGCTGGGCGAGGCCGTGCGCCGCGATGTCGAACGACGTCCAGCCGGCCAGCCTGGTCAGGTCGGCGACCGCGCCGAACAGGGCCCGGCCGATCTGCTCGCCGTAGCGGCCGCGCAGCATCGGCTCGGCCTCGCTCTCCAGGTAGCGGACCAGCGCCTGGCGGGCGTGGCCGCCGCCGTAGGCGTGGTCGAGCGCGCGGAAGAGGTCTCCGACGGCACGGATGGCGGCGATGTCACCGCGGCCGACCCGC
>NZ_JAFLNG010000877.1 GCF_017427025.1 Streptomyces sp. FH025 | reverse complement strand
AGCCGTCACCGCCCGCCGGAGACCTCCAGGAATGCGCCGGTGGTGTACGAGGCGGCCGGGGAGAGCAGGAACAGGATCGCCTCGGCGACCTCCTCCGGCAGTCCGCCGCGCCGCATCGGCAGGTTGGGCGCGACCCGGTCGACCCGCCCGGGCTCGCCGCCGAGCGCGTGGATGTCGGTGCGGATGAGGCCCGGGCGGACGGTGTTGACCCGGATGCCCTCGGCCGCGACCTCAAGCGCCAGTCCGCGGGTCATCGAGTCCACCGCGCCCTTGGCGGCCGCGTAGTCGACGTACTCGTTGGGCGAGCCGATCCGGGAGGCGGCCGAGCCGACGTTGACGATCGCGCCGCCGCGCCCGCCGTACCGGGTGGACATCCGGCGCACCGCCTGGGCCGCGCACAGGAACGGGCCGGTGATGTTGGCGGCCCAGATCCGGTTCAGCCGGTCCTCGTCGATGTCCTCCAGCCGGCACTGCCTCTCCAGCGTGCCCGCGTTGTTCACCAGCCCGGTGAGCTGCCCGAGTTCGGTGTCCACGGTGGCGAACAGCCGCTCCACCTCGGCGGTGCGGCTGACGTCGGCGCGGACGGCGAGGGCGGTGCCGCCCTCGGCCCGGATGGCGTCCACGACGGAGGCGGCGGAGGCCTCGTCCGTACGGTAGTTGACGCAGACCCGGTAGCCGCGGCGGCCGGCCAGCAGGGCGGTGGCGGCGCCGATGCCGCGGCCGGCACCGGTGACGATCAGGACCTCTTCGAGGCCGGGGGTGGTGGTCGACATGTCCCGCACGTTACACGGGGGTTCCGTCGCCGGAGGCGGACTCCGCCCGCAGCGCCGCGATCTTCGGGGCGCGGCTCTTCGGCGAGTCGAGGCTGAAACCGCGGGCGTCGCCGAGCTCGTCCCGGACGAACGCCTCGGTACGGGCCACCGCCTCGCGCAGCGCGTCGTCGAGCGGGACGAAGGACCGGTGGACGATCTCGGCCCGCTCGGGGTCGTACTCCCACAGTCCGACGATCCGGCCGCGGTCGAGCACCAGGTGGGTCTGCGGGTCCGTCTCGGAGCCGAAGGCGCGCCCGGTCCGGCCGGCGGGCAGCGGGCGGGCGGCGTCGGCGGGGTCGAGCAGCCGGGGCAGGTCGCGGTGCAGCAGGTGGATGCCGTCGATGCCCGCCAGCAGGGTGTAGTGAGGTTCGGCCGGCACCTCGAACTCGGCGAACTCCTCGGCGAGTTCGGGCGGCAGCAGGAGCTCCGACCCGGGGGCGACCGGGACCGGCCCGGCCTCGGCGACGGCCTGCCGGGCGGTGGCGGCGCTGAAGCCGGAGAACCAGCGGAAGTGCTTGAGGGTGGCCGGGCCGGCCCAGGAGAAGTAGCGGCGGGCGAGGTCGACGGCGCCCCCGTGGACCGGCTGGTCCCAGCCGACGTAGCCGTAACGCTGCTGGTCCAGGCGGCCGTTGACCGGCACCCGGCGGATCCGGCCGCGCGACTGCATCAGCCCGAGGGCGAGCGGCAGGGTGGTCGCCAGGCCGCGCTTGCGGCCCGCCTCGCCGAGCGGCCGGACGGCGTCGCCGACCGACTCCCGGATCGTGGTCGGATCCAGCGGCCCGCCGGCGGCCAGGGCCCGCTCGATGGCCAGGCAGAGCTGCTCCACCTCGTCCCGGCCGACCCCCAGGTGCTTCTGCGCCGCGGCCAGTTCGCCCGCCGGGGCGGCCGCGCCGACCGCCAGCCCGAGTGCGAAGTCCTCGGCGGGCAGCACGTAGGTGCAGCCGCGCGCGGACGGCAGTTCGTGCACCCGCAGGGCGGCCACCTCGGCGTCCACCGCCGCCCGCCCCAGCCCGGCCCGGGCGAACAGGCCCAGGTACGGCGCCGCGCCGCCGACCGAGCGGGCCCAGCCGGTGGCGGCCAGCACCTCGGCGGCGGACGCCCCGGTGTGCGGGCGGTCCAGCCACTGCCGGTGCGACCACCAGGCCCGCAACTTGTCGACGCCGACGGCTTCCAGGTGGGGATCGTGCTCCATGGGGCCAGTATCGGCGGCCGGTCGGGCCCGGGCCGGAATTCACTCGCCCGGCGCGGCCCGCTCCGGAGAGGATGAGGACGCGGTACCGGACCGTCCGTCCGAGAGCCGTCCGTTCGAGGGCCGTCCGTCCGAGAGCCGTCCGCCCGAGAGGAGCCCGCCTTGCCCACCGCCCCTGGTACCGTCCTGCTCTCCGGCATCGTCGGCTCCACCGCGTACGGCTTCGCCCACGCCGGCTCGGACGTCGACCGGCTCGGCCTGTTCGCCGTCCCCACCGAGGAGTTGCACGGCCTGGACCGTCCGGCCGAGTCGCACGTCACCACCGAGCCGGACGTCACCCTGCACGAGGCCGCCAAGTGGTGCCGCCTGGCGCTGTCCTGCAATCCGACCGCCTCCGAACTCGTCTGGCTGCCGGAGGACCTGTACGAGAGCGTCACGCCGCTCGGACGCGAACTGATCGGGATCCGCTCGACCTTCCTGAGCGGGCCGGCCGTCCGCAAGGCCTATCTCGGTTACGCGGACCAGCAGTTCCGCAAGCTGCTGACCCGCGACACCGCCGACCCCGTCACCCGCCGCCGGGCCGCCAAGCACGCCCGGCACCTGGTCCGGCTGGTCGAACAGGCCGTCCGGCTGCACGAGACGGGCCACAGCGTGATCCGGCTGCCCGACCCGGAGCGCGTCCGTGACCTCGGCGAACGCATCGCGGACGAGCCGGCCACCGCCGAATCCCTGCTGGCCGACGCCGCCGAGC
>NZ_JAFLNG010000876.1 GCF_017427025.1 Streptomyces sp. FH025 | reverse complement strand
CCCGACCACCTCGCGCAGCTCGCGCATCGCGGCCACCGCCGCCTGCCGCAGCACCCCGACCGCCTCCCGCTGACGGTCGCTCAGCGTACGGTCCACCTCCAGCGCACCCGAGTGCACGGAGATCAGCGCCAGCTGGTGGCCCAGGCTGTCGTGCATGTCCTGGGCGATCCGGTGCCGTTCGCGCAGCCGCGCCTGGTGCACCACCATCACCCGCTCGCGCACCAGCTGGTCGTTGCGCTCGCGCAGCGCGTCCAGCAGGGCGCGGCGCTGCGCCCGGTAGCGGCCGTAGAGCGCGGGCAGCACCGCGAGCACCAGGTAGCCGCCCAGCGAGAGCCCGATGACCAGCTTGGGCGACATCGAACCGGCGTCCTTCAGCACCCCGGACGCCATGAACAGCAGCCAGCTCGCCGTGAACGCCCCGACCAGCGCCCAGACCCGGCGGATCCGCGCCCCGGCCGTCCAGCCCACGCACACCAGCAGCGGCACCGACCCGACCGACCAGCCGGTCAGCACCGCCGTCAGCAGCAGCACGGTGGCCGGGAGGCCCCGCCGCAGCACCCACAGCACCGCGACGGCCAGCCCGAACGCCAGCTCCAGCCCGGTGCCGGCCGCCAGCTCCAGCAGGGCGGCGAACCCGGCCATGAGCACTGCCAGCAGGGCCTCGCCCACCACCCGCCGGGGCGGCCAGGGCCCCGGCAGCGCCGTCCGTACCGCCTTCGACCAGGCCCGCGCGATCGCATCCACCCGACGAGGCTAGCGGGCCGGTCACCGGTCCGGCGGTCACCCTTCGTCGCCGTCCGGACCGACGAAAGTCGCCCGTCCGAAGGCCGTGAGCAGCAGCGCCACGTCGTCCACCCGCCGGGTCGAGCCGACCTCGCGCAGCAGCCGCTCGGCCAGCGCCTCCAGTCCCTCCCCCGGCCGGCCGTGCGCCAGCGCGGCCCGCAGCCGGTCCACCCCCTGGTCGATCGCCAGCGCCGGGTCCTCCACCAGCCCGTCCGTGTAGAGGGCGAGCACCGCGCCGGGCCGCAGCCGCAGCCCGCTGACCGGGTACTCGGCGCCCTCGTCCACCCCCAGCAGCGGCCCGCCCTCGACGTACAGCGCCTCCGCTCGGCCGTCCGAGTGACGCAGCACCGGCGGCAGGTGACCGGCGCGGGCGATCCGCACCGTGCCGTCGGCGGGGGTGAGGCGGACCAGGCAGCAGCTGGCGAGCAGCCCCGGGTCGAGGTCGAGCAGCAGCCGGTTGGTCCGGGCCAGCACCTGGTCGGGCGGCTCGTCGCCGCTGACGAAGGCGCGGACGGCGCTGCGCAGCTGGCCCATCGCGGCGGCGGCGCCCACGCTGTGGCCCTCGACGTCGCCGATCACCAGGGTGAGGTCGGCACCGGTGGTGATCGCGTCGTACCAGTCGCCGCCGATCTCCATGCCCTGGGTGCCGGGCAGGTAGCGGGCGGCGATCCGGATCCCGGGCACCTCCGGGAGCCGGTGCGGCAGCAGGCCCTGCTGGAGGCCGCGGGCGAGCGTGAACTCCGCGTCGTAGAGCCGGGCTCGTTCCAGGGCCTGGGCGATGAATCCGCCGAGGCCGGTGAGCAGGCCGCGCTCCTCGACGGCGAAGGGGTGCGGGCGCTCGAAGCCGAGGATGCAGCTGCCCACCGGGCGGCCGGAGGCGAGCAGCGGCAGGAAGGCCCAGGCGGCCATCTCGTCCAGGAGGAGCCCCGGGTAGGCGTCGCTCAGTTCCCGCACCGACTCGAAGAAGATCGGAGCGCGGGAACTGAGCGTCTCGGCCCCGGGGAGGCGGGCGTCGATCGGGGTGCCCTCGAAGCCGTCCAGGAAGCCGTCCGGGTAGCCGGTCTGCGAGATCAGGTGCAGCCGCCGGTCGCACACCCCGTAGATCGCGAGCTCCTGCCCGCCGAAGGCCGGGAGGAGCTCCTCCGCCACCGCCCGGCACACGTCGCGCACGGTGACGGCCTCGGTGAGCGCGCTGGCGAGCTGCAGCAGGTGGTGGGTGCTGCCCACGCCGCCCGCACCGCCCGTACCGGTGCCGGCCGTGGCCGCGCCCGCACCCGCACCCGCACCCGTGGCCGTGACCGCGGGCGGCGGGGCGATGGCCGGCTCGGCCGCACCCGGCGGGGCCTCGGCGGCGACCACCCACCCGGTCACGCCGTGCGGGTCGGGGTAGAGCGAGAAGGCCAGCCAGCCGTCCGGCGGGCGGGCGGCCAGGAAGGCGGTGGGCCGCTGGGAGAGCAGGGCGGCGCGGTAGCGGTTCTCGTAGAAGGGGTCGGCGAGCCAGGGCAGCACCTCCCACGGGTGGTGGCCGACCAGTTCCTCCCGGCAGGCCCTCAGCAGTGGCTCGGCGGCCCGGTTGGCGTAGGTGATCAGGCCGTCCGGGTCGAGCGAGAAGACGCCCTCGCGCAGCCGCTCGACGGCGGCCGCGGCGGCGCTGAGGGTCCGCACGTCCAGGACGGCGCCGACCAGGTGGGTGCGCCCGCCGGGGATCGCGGCGGGCACCCGGGCCCACAGCTCCACCGGGTGCGGGCGGCCGTCCGGCCCGAGCACCCGGAGGTGGGCGGCCAGCACCTCGCCGCGTTCCACGGCGGTCTGGACGGCGGCCCGGAACTCCGGCAGGTCCCCGGGGGCGAGCCGGCGGTTCACGCAGGCCCCCGTGCCGTCGAACTCGCCGGGCGCGAAGCCGAGGATCTCCCGGTACTGCGCGTCGGCGACGAGCACGTCGGTGGCCATGTTCCAGTCGAACAGCCCGACCCG
>NZ_JAFLNG010000875.1 GCF_017427025.1 Streptomyces sp. FH025 | reverse complement strand
GCCCGTGCTCGCTGGTTCCGGACAGGCCCCGGGCCGGCCCGCTAGTCGTGCGAGGAAACCGGAGCCGCTTGAGCGGGAGGGGTCGGCGAGCCCGGCAGTCTTACGGTGGCCACCGCACCGCCCGTCGTGCCGTCCGGTCCGGGTGCCGCGGGGGCGAGCGACACCTCGCCGCCGGCGCTGCGGATCGTCTGTGCGACGATCGCCAGGCCCAGGCCGGAGCCGGGCAACCGCCTCGCGGACGGCGCGCGCCAGAACCGGTCGAACACGTGCGGCAGGTCTTCGGGCGCGATGCCCGGTCCGTGGTCACGAACCGTGAGAACGCCGGAGATCAGCGAAACATCGATGGCGCCGTCGACCGGGCTGAACTTCACCGCGTTGTCGAGGAGGTTGACCACGGCCCGCTCCATGGTGTGCGTATCCGCCCGTACATACCAGGGCCGCAGATCGACGTTGAACACCAGAGAGGGGCCGCGCAGCCTTGCACGGTCCAGCGCACGGGAGACGACATCGTGCAGCCCCAGCTCGGCGGCAGGAGCGGTACCCGCGGCTGGAAGGGGGCGGGAGAGGACCAGCAGATCGCCGATGAGGGTGGACAGCTCCACCATCTGAGCCTTCAGGTTGGCGAAGAGCTTCGCGCGCATGCCCTCGGGAAGTGCCCGCCCGGTCTCCTCGCTGCGAACCAGCAGATCGATGTTGGTGCGCAGGGAAGTCAGCGGGGTACGCAGCTCGTGGCCGGCGTCGGCGATCAGCTGCGACTGGCTGTCGCGGGAATGGGCGAGGGCGGTGCTCATCGCGTTGAACGCCTGACCGAGGCGGGCGATCTCGTCATGGCCGGCCACGTCGATGGTCGTCCCCGGCTCCTGGGTGCGTGCGATGTACTCGGCCGCCTGGGTGAGACGGTCGACGGGCCGCAGGGCCCTGCGCGCGAGCCACAGCGCGCCGAAAGCCGCGGCCGCGATCACCAGTGCGGCTGCGAAGGTCGTGATCAGGGCGAGTCCGAACAGCGCGTCGCGTACCGGGCGCAGGGGCTGGGACAGCGCGACGGCCGCAGTGGTGGGCTCGCCGTTGAACACGACAGGTCCGTAGCTGACCACGTACACACGCACGGCGTCACCGTTGGCCAGCTGTCCGTCGCGGAAGTAGGAGCGCGCGACTGCCCCCCTTGTCCCGCTGCTCGCCACCGGCAGATCGCCGTCCGTGACTTTCACGGACCGGGAGTCGTTCGGCGGACAGGACGTCCCGTCCGCGAAGATCACCGTGGGAACGGTGTCCCTCGTCATCCACGGCTGAGTGACGACCCCGCGGCACCAGTCGTTCACCGCCCTGATCTCGGATTGAGGAGACGCGTGGACATTTGGGGCCCATGCACGCGCCAGAGTCTGATCGACTTGAGCGGTCATCTCCCCGCGGGCCACGAACCAGCCGGTCACCGCGCACATCACCACGGCCAGTGACACAGCCGCGGCCGTGAATGACGCCAGCCGACCACGCAGAGTCATCCGGCCGAACCACCCGTCACGCAACCGAGACATCCCCATCCGTCCCCGCCCGCCCCGTCTCAGGGCCCGTATCCGCCTTGGTCACGGCCAAAATCCCGCGCCGTCGTCGTCCCCTCCGAATTCGGCACCAGGACGCCCCCGCCTAAAGGTCGGCCCCGAAGATAAGAAATACCTAAACGACTACCTGAGGTGCATCTGAGAAGCCGTCACCCTCCTGAGAGACGGGCGTGTTTCCGCTGGCCGGACATACAGGTGATACCGCACCCGCCCACCGACCCGCCGACACCTGACCTGTCGGCTCCGGCGGGCTCGCGGGTCGCGGGAACCGCCGGGGCCGGCCTTCCCGGCCGAAGCCTCGGCAGCGGATGCGGCCGCCTCCTGGTCGAAGAGGAGCCACTCGCCGAGGGTGATACCGGCAATCGACATGCCGCGGAGCATGCCTGAGCCGACCGGCAGCGGCCGCGTGAACCCCCGTGAACGGCTCGTGGCAGGACCGTCGGGGCCATTGTCCTTCCCTCCGGGCAAAGGCACTCTGCGCATAGGGAATTCCGCACATAGGGAGACGACGGGGTGCGGTTCGAGTACGTGCTGCTCGCGCTGTTGGCGGGCCGCCCGCTCAGCGGGTACGACCTGCGCAAGTGGGTGGAGACCGAGGGCCGGTTCCTGCGGTCGCGGGCCCATCACAGCCAGATCTACCGGCTGTTGGGGCGGATGGTCGTGGACGGCTGGGTCGAGTTCGAGGTGGACCCCCGCGAGGGCCGGCCGGACGCGAAGGTCTACCGGCTGACCCCGGTGGGGCGCGAGGCCCTGCTGGACTGGGTGCGCTCCCCGTACGACCCGCCGAGCCGCTTCCAGGACGCGGACTTCCTGGCCCGCTTCGCCCTCGCCGCCCCGCTGGACCGGCAGGCCGCGATCCGGCTGCTGCGCACCGAACTCGCCTTCCGGCGCGCGCAGATCGCCCGTAACCGCGACCGGGACCGCGGCCTGCGCTTCACCGATCCGCTCCCGGAGCTCGACCGGCGGCTGGCCCGGGAGGTCGCCGAGGAGCTGCACCGGTTCGGCGCCGCCTCGGTGGACCGCTGGGTCGACTGGCTGGAGCGGATGCTGACAAAGCTGGAGGACCACCGGCGGGCCGAAGAACCGGCCGCCGGGACGGAGGCAGACGCCCGATGAAGGCGATCACGGTGATGTTCGACAGCCTCAACTGATGCTCGCCAACGGGCTGTTCCTCACCCTGCCGCACCGCTCCCGGGCCGAC
>NZ_JAFLNG010000874.1 GCF_017427025.1 Streptomyces sp. FH025 | reverse complement strand
CGACGGCCCAGTAGCCGGAGGAGTCGAGCGCGGCCGGGTCCGAGGTGACGTCGCGCAGTCCGGTGGCCAGGCGGCCGCCGAAGCGGGCGAGCGGGGTGCGGGGGTCGGGGTGGCCGGACACGGTTCTCCTGCGCGGTGGTGCGGAAGGTGGCAGTGCCTGAAGTGTAGGTCGGGGGGCGCGGCCCGGGCCGGGCCCGCTCCCGCGCACGAGCAGCCGCGCGCGTCGTACGGGTGTGCGCCGGGTGACCTGCGGATGATCGTCCGGGAGCGCCGCAGGTGGTGGCCGACGAGCGGCCGGACGGACTGACGGGACGGCACTCGGCGGACATCCCCTCGGCACGCTGCGGGAACGGATTTTTAGCTGGCCCGGGAATCCGCTAGAGTTCAACACGTCGCCGGGGAGCGCAGCCGAAGAAAAGCGGTGAAGATCCCGGGAGACAGGCGGACGTGGCTCAGTTGGTAGAGCATCACCTTGCCAAGGTGAGGGTCGCGAGTTCGAATCTCGTCGTCCGCTCGATGGAGAACAGTGTAAGATCGTTCTTCATGTGTTGCCTGGTGGAGTGGCCGAGAGGCGAGGCAACGGCCTGCAAAGCCGTGTACACGGGTTCAAATCCCGTCTCCACCTCCAAGAGGTTCTCCCGGTTCTTCCGGGAGCCCTCCCCGCGCGATTAGCTCAGCGGGAGAGCACTACCTTGACACGGTAGGGGTCACTGGTTCAATCCCAGTATCGCGCACGTCGGATCCTCCGGGGTCCGCTGCAGGACCGCCTCATCAGGCGCGATTAGCTCAGCGGGAGAGCACTACCTTGACACGGTAGGGGTCACTGGTTCAATCCCAGTATCGCGCACAGTAACGAGCCCTTCGAGGCTCGCTGCACAACCGCCACACCAGGCGCGATTAGCTCAGCGGGAGAGCACTACCTTGACACGGTAGGGGTCACTGGTTCAATCCCAGTATCGCGCACAGTAACGAGCCCCTCGGGGCTCGCTGCACAACCGCCACACCAGGCGCGATTAGCTCAGCGGGAGAGCACTACCTTGACACGGTAGGGGTCACTGGTTCAATCCCAGTATCGCGCACAGTAACGGCCGAGGCCGCGATCCGTGAGGGTCGCGGCCTCGGCCGTTTCGTCGTTCCCGTGGGTTCGGGACGGTTCGGGACGGTTCGGCGGCTCGGGGAAAGAGGCTCGGAGAAGGAGAAGAGCCGCGTACGGCCGCCCTCACCGACGTCCGCACGCGGCGTCTCCGCCTGCCGGGGTGCTCTGCGCACCGCTCTCGCCCGTCCGCGTGTCATCGCGGTCGCGGCCTCCCCGGCGGCACCGTTCCCCGTCCCCAGGGGACCGGTGCCCGTCCTTGGTGTTGCGGCTCCCTCAGCCGCCGATCAGATCGGCCAGGGCTTCGACCTGGCTCGCCATCTGCTCCCACCCGCCGAACAGCATCACCAGGAGCACGGCGCACGGCAGGGCCATGGCCAGCGCGACGGCGGGGTGCCGGGTGGGCCGCTCGGTGGGCTGGGACTGGGTGAAGGCCGGCCGACGGCGGCTGGTGGCTCCCGTCTGGTGCGATGCCATGGCCTTGCTCCTGAATCCGGTCGAGTTGGCGCGGTGGACGGCGTACCTCGGGGGACGAGCTCCCCGTCCACCGCTGGATACAACGCTATTGGTCAGGGCACCGTCCGGGCGTCATGCCGTCGTACTGTTCCTCAGGCATCCCGGAGGATGACGCTCAGACTCAAGGCGTACTACCGGAGAGGGAGGCACGCCTGACCGAGCCCCCGGGGGAATCCTGAGGGGCAACCCCGAGAAACGATTCGGCACCTCTGTGACCTGCTGCTCAGAGCAAGATCGGACAATCGCACGGTGGCTTGAGGTGTTGCGTATCAGCACACCGCAGCGGGCAGTCCGTAAGCTGTGCCAGACAGGAACTGACGATGCCCCAACGGACGGGGCCTCACCCACAGGCTGACGGGGAACGAAACATGGCGATGATGCGGCTGAGGCGTGAGGACCCCCGCATCGTCGGGCCGTACCGCCTGCACCGGCGACTCGGGGCCGGCGGCATGGGCGTGGTCTACCTCGGCTCCGACCGCCGGGGGCAGCGCGTCGCCCTCAAGCTGATCCGCGCCGAACTCGCCGAGGACCAGGAGTTCCGCACCCGCTTCGCGCGCGAGATCGCCGCCGCCTCCCGGATCCGGGGCGGCTGCACCGCCCGCGTGGTCGGCTCGGACATCGAGGCCGACCGCCCCTGGCTCGCCACCGCGTACGTGCCCGGGCCCTCGCTCTACAAGCGGGTCGGCGACGAAGGGCCGCTCAGCTGGCCCGAGGCCGCCCGGATCGGGGCGGCGCTGGCCGACGGGCTGGTCAAGGTGCACGAGGCCGGGGTCGTCCACCGGGACCTCAAGCCCTCCAACATCCTGCTCTCGCCGCGCGGCCCGCGGATCATCGACTTCGGCATCGCGTGGTCGCGCGGCGCCAGCACCCTCACCCACGTCGGCACGGCGGTCGGCTCCCCCGGCTTCCTCGCGCCCGAGCAGGTGCGCGGCGCCGCCGTCACCCCGGCCACCGACGTCTTCGCCTTCGGCGCCACCCTCGCCTACGCGCTCACCGGGGACACCCCCTTCGGGTCCGGGGCGTCCTCCGAGGTGATGCTCTACCGGGTCGTCCACGAGGAGCCCGACCTCTCGGCCGTCCCGCCGCAGCTCGCGCCGCTCATCCGGGCCTGCCTGGCCAAGGAGCCCGCCGAGCGGCCGGGCGCGGCC
>NZ_JAFLNG010000873.1 GCF_017427025.1 Streptomyces sp. FH025 | reverse complement strand
CGGTCATAGTCCGTCCAGGTTAGTCATCCCATGATGGGAGGCCCAGAGGGGGGTGAGCGGGCCTCAGCCGGTCACCGTCCAGGACACCGACCTCGTCATGTAGCGGTCCCGGAAGGCCTCGTCGCGCACCCAGTCGGTGGTGTCCCGGACGGTCGCGGTCACGGTGGCCGTCCGGCCGGGGGCCAGCTCCAACTGCGCGGTGTCCAGCCGGCCGGCGTCCGCGGGCGGCGGGAGCACCGGGACGCCGTCCACCTTCCACTCCACCGTCAACTGCCGGGAGCCGGCCAACGGCAGCGGCCGGACGTCCAGCGTGGGCCGCCCGGCCACCTCGCCGGGTGGCGGCGACGGGGCGTCGGTCGGCCGGACCTTGCGGTAGAGCTCCTCGATGATCGCCTCGCGCGAGGGCAGGTTGTAGGAGCTGCCGAGGGTGCGCATCACCGAGTCGGGGGTGGGCCGGTAGAGGCCGTTGGCGCTGCGGTAGGCCCCGACGGTCCCGGAGCCGTCCGGGGAGACCGCGCCCAGCCAGCGCCACCACTTGGTCTGCTTCTTGCGCATGTCGTCGGCGTTGAGGGTGGAGAGGTTCGGGTAGTCGGCGTCGTCCGGGGCGCTGTCGTACTCGTCGCCGAGGTCCCCGACGGTGTGCCCTATCTCGTGCTGGATGATCCGCCCGGCGTCCGGACTGCCTCCCGCGAGGGTGGTCACCCCGGTACCCCCGGCGCCGCCGTACTCGGTGGAGTTGGCCAGCGCGATCAGGTACTGCGGTCCGGCGCCTTCCCCGGCGTAGCGGGCGGTGGCGGCCTCGTCGGCGCAGAGCAGCCGGGCGGTGCCCTCGCACCAGAAGTGCATGCCGAGCGGGGTGGCGGGGGCGCGGCCGTGGCCATCGGTCTCCGCGATCCCGGAGACCGGGGAGACCACCTCGACCCGCCGTATGTTGAAGAACCCCTGGTAGGTGCGGAACGGCTCGATGTCCATCAGCGAGTGCCAGGCCTTGTCCGCCTGCTGTCGGAAGAGGTCCTGCTGGTCGGCCGTGTAGCCGTCGCCGAGCAGGACCAGGGTGATCCGGTTGACCGGTTCCCCGGTGCGGCGGATGTCGAAGGTCGGAGCGGCCGCCGGCAGCCGCTGGTCGGCGCGGAGCGCGGCGTGCGGCGGCACCGCCCGGTCGGCCGGGGCGTCCGCTCCGATGACGCCGAACGGTGAGGGGCCGACCAGCTCCAGCACGGCCGGGAGTACGGCGGTGGACACCAGTACGAGTGCGGCCGTGCTCCGGACGAGTCGGCCAGGGGTGCCAGCAGGCATACGGGTGCGTCCTCGGTGCTCCGGTCACCCGGTGTCGCCCGGGTGGTGGAGCGGAGACGTACCCGGACCGGCGTGTCGCCCCTACCGGCCGACGCAAATGTCACCGAACTGGCCGAACGATCAGCTTCATCCCAGTCATACCAACGATTCGTTCGGCCCCGTCGGAACCACTCCGGGGGCCCGTCGGAAACTCCGCGAAAAAATTTCGGAACCCACCTGCAACCACTGACGCGGATACGCGTCTGTACGGGTGAAGGCAGGCAGAGAGCGAGACCGGCGGAGCCGGGGGGCGCTTCCGCTCGACAGGAGCGGAGCCGGTCGTCTTCACCCACACACACCGTCAGACCCATGACCCTGGGGAGTCACGTCATGCGCACGTCCGTTATCACCCGTTTTGCGAAGAATGACCGCTCGCTCTCCACCCGCCGCCGCATCGCCGCCATCGCCACCACCGCCGTCCTCGCCGGCGGCATCCAGATCCTCGCCACCGACAGCGCCTGGGCCTGCGGCGCCCCGGACGACGCGCCGGTCACCGCCCCCGCGAAGCCCTCCGCCGAGAACGAGCAGGACCAGTCCGTCGACCTGCACGGCCAGGGCGCCACCGCTGCATTCGTCTCGACCCCGACCGCGATCACCGCCGGTGGCCCCAAGGCGGAGTTCGTCGTCGAGTTCACCAACGGAACCGGCGCCGACTACCACCGGGTCATGCCGGCGATCTCGTTCTCCAACACGCACGGCGCCACGCCCCCGCCCTCGCAGGTCACCGCCGAGGTGATGGTCCACGGCCAGTGGCAGCGGGTGGCACTGCACCGCAGCTGCGACCCGGCGATCAACGGTTCCGCTCCGGCCGCGAGCGCGCCGCTCGCCAACGGCCACTCCGTCCGCTACCGCTTCCGGGTCGGGGTCTCCGCCGACGTGGCCAAGGACATCGACGGGCTCCAGATCATCGCCATGCCGGTGGCCGGCACGGGGGCCACCTTGACCTCGGCGCGGGCGTCCTCATCGCCGTCCGCCGCCTGCGCCACCAGCGCTGACCGACCGCCGACGGCCCCCGAACGGCCCTCGGCACCATCGATCGAAAAAATCTCAGAACCACCCGCAACCCCCGACGGGGATGCGCGTCCATACAGATGAAGGCACGGAGAGCGAGACCGGCGGAGCCGGGGGGCGCTTCCGCTCAGCAGGAGCGGAGCCGGTCGTCTTCACCCACACACACCGTCAGACCCATGACCCTGGGGAGTCACGTCATGCGCACGTCCGTTATCATCCGTTTTGCGAAGAACGACCGCTCGCTCTCCACCCGCCGCCGCATCGCCGCCATCGCCACCACCGCCGTCCTCGCCGGCGGCATCCAGATCCTCGCCACCGACAGCGCCTGGGCCTGCGCCGGGCCCTACCCGGTGACGGCTCCCACCTCGGCCCCCACTGCTCCGGCCGTCACCCACGACGGCGAGCTCCAGGCCGGCTTCCA
>NZ_JAFLNG010000872.1 GCF_017427025.1 Streptomyces sp. FH025 | reverse complement strand
GGAAGCTCACGGGCGGACGCCGTCGGCGAGGTGAACGCCGGGGCGGCCGGGGGCGGTGACGGCGCCGCGACCATCACCCCCGCAGCGGAGTGACCGGCCCGGACCTCGACCACGCCCGCGCCGAGGCGCTGCGCCGCTGCACCGTTCTGGTCGAGACGGCGGTCGGCGCCCGGGCCAGCGGCTTCCTGGTCGCCCCCGGTCGGGTGGTCACCTGCGCGCGGGTGGTCCTGGACGGTGGCGGGGCGGCCGAAGGCGGCCGGGTGGCCGAAGGGTTGGTCGTCCGGCACGAGTCGGGTACCTACCCCGTCGTGCCCGGGAACGTCCGGGCCGAGCCCGCCTCGGCGGAAGCCGGCCCGTTCGAGGCCTTCCCCGATCTCGCGCTGCTCACCGTCCCGGCGATGGCCGGCAGCGGCCACCCCGTCGCCCCACTGGCGGGCGAGGAAGCGGCGCCGGGGACCCGGCTGACCGCCCTCGGCTACTCCGCCTACACCCCGACGCCCGGAGTGCACCCCGACACCCTGGCCCTCCACGTGGTCGGCCGCTCCGGGAAGTTCATCCGGGTCGAGGGCGCGGCGGTGAAGCCGGGCTTCGGTGGCGGCATGCTGGTCGGACCGGACGGGCTGGTCCGCGGCGTGCTCAAGGACGGCAGCCGCCATCCGCGGCCCCCGGGCGGCTGGTACGTGCCGTTGGCCGTCCTGATCGCCTTCCTCGGGCCGGATGCACCGGATGCACCGGAGGCACCGGAGGCGCCGGGAGCGGCGTCCGTGGCGTCCGCGGCGCCCGTGGTGCAGGCCGAACGGCCCCCGGACGACGCGGAGTTGGTGGACGCCCTGATGGCCTTCCCGTACACCGCGCGCGCCGACGGCCGCTTCGACCTGCTCGACCGGATGGGCCAACACCTCGGCCTGCCGCACTCCTTCGAGGCCGAGGAGCGCACCGACCGCCGCGACCACCTCTTCCGCATCGTGCGCCGCTGCCGGAACCACCGCGACGCACCCGCGGCGCTGCGCGCGCTGTACACGGCACTGGAGGAACTCGCCCCGTACGACGGAGCGTTGGACCGGCTCAGGTCCGTCGTGGGGCGGGCCGCCGGGGGCTGGGAGAGCAGGTAGGGCGATGAGCGCAGGGGCGTACGGCGGGTGGCCGCCGTCGGGCGCCGCCGAGCACGGGGAACGCTCGGCGGCCTGGCCCGCGACGGCCGAGGACCTGCTGGCCGAGATCCTGTTCACGTTCCAGCGGATGGCCCGGGAGAGCTTCCGGCTGGACGTCCTGGAGACGATGGGCCGCTCGCCCGCCTCCCCGCACTTCGCGCTGGACGTCAAGGAGTGCCGCGTCGCGCGCGACCACGTGTGGGAGATCCTGCGGGCGATCGGCCGCACCCGCGACCCGCACGCCGCGCTCGGCTCGCTCCGCGAAGCACTCAGGACCCACGACCCGTACGCGGGCGCGCTGCCCTGGCTGGACCTCGCCGTCCTGGCCCTGACCGCCGACACCGGTCTGCCCGTCGACACCCTGCTGCGCGTCGTCCGCCTGCTGCGGGCGCTGGACCCCCAACCCGGCCCGGAGAGGCTCCTCGGCCACGTGCCCCAGGACGCCCCCGGGCGCAGCCTGCTCGACTCCCGGGCGACCCTGCCGGAGATCCTGGCTCGGCTGCTGGACCGCCGCGGCGCCCCCGACGCCGAACCCGCGCTGTCCTTCCTCGCAGGCCTGGCCGCGGACCCGCAGCTGGCCCCCGCACACCCCCGACTCGCCGAGCTCGCAAGCCTGTTGAACTCCCTCGGGGTGGCCGTCCCGGAGGCGCGGGCGGCCGCCGGCAGCCGGCTGATCGTCCAGATCCGGCTGGACCCGGAGACCCCGGAGCACATCGAGCGCAGCCGCTACCTCCTGCGGGCCTCCTACTACCGGCAGCCGCTGGAGGGCGGCCGGTTCCACCGGCTCAACGTCCTGCCCGCCACCGCCTCGCTCGCCAAGGACGACCTGATCGCCCAGGGCAGCGCCCGGCTGGCCGAGTGGAAGGAACTGCTCGTCGAGATGCGCGCGGCCTACGACGACGCGGTGCGGATCGAGTTCCTGCTGCCGGTCCCGCTGCTCGGCCACAGCGCCGAGCTGTGGTCCCCGAGCCGCTACGGGCAGCGGCTCGGCCACCACCATCCGGTGGTGGTCCGCTCCCTGGAGCGCTACGCCGACCCCTGGGTGCCCACCACGGCCTGGCGGGAACGGTGGCGGCACCTGTTCGCCGGCGGCATCGAGCGCGACGCCGTCGACCGGATCGGCTGGCCGCCCCTCGTCCCCGAGCGGGCCGCCGAACTGCCGAGCTGGCTCGACGACCAGCCGACCCTGGCGTGCCTGGGCCTGGACACCCCGTACGACGACCTCGACCCGAGGGTGCGCGACGCCGTCCAGGACGCGATCGTGGTCGGCGGGATACCGGCCGTGCTGTGGCCCCGCACCCCCGGCGACCCGGCGGCCCTGGTCGAGGCGCTGCGCGAGCACAGCCGGCGCTCGCTGGTGCAGCTGCCGGAGGCCGTCCACCGGCACCGCCGGAAGACCCGGGCCTCGGACGGCCGGGACGGCATGACCCTGCTCTGGGACGACCCGGACTGCGTGGATCCCGACCAGGACGCGCTGTTCCCGGGGATGGTGTGACGCGTGGACGGCCTGATGGGGGGGCGCGATGAACGACGCGACGGGTGAGTTGACGGATGACTCGACGGATGACTCGACGAACGAGTTGCCGGACGACGAGGACAAGGCGGTAGCGGTGCCCGA
>NZ_JAFLNG010000871.1 GCF_017427025.1 Streptomyces sp. FH025 | reverse complement strand
TGGCCGCCCTCAACTCCCGGCCGGTCTCGCCGCTGCGCCGCGCGCTCAAGCGGATCACCATCTGGACGGTCTTCCTGGCCGTGGTGCTCGGTGCCGTGGTGGTGGCCCAGCTGCTGCGCCCGCTGCCGGACGCGAAGGTGAAGATGTCGGCTGCGGGCAGCTTCAGCTTCTCCGGCGACCCGCTGGACCTCGCCTGGCCGGCCAAGGGCCAGTCCGCGGCCGAGGTGGTCGGCGTCGGCAGCCTCGGCAGCTCCGGCCAGGAGACCCCGGCCTCGATCGCCAGCGTCACCAAGGTGATGAACGCCTACCTGATCCTCCAGAAGTTCCCGCTGAAGAAGGGGGAGGCCGGCCCGAAGATCATCGTCGACAAGCAGGCCGCGCAGGAGTCCGGCAACGCCGACGAGTCCCGGGTGACGCTCACCGAGAACCAGGTGCTCACCGAGTACCAGGCGCTGGAACTGCTGATGCTGCCGTCCGCCAACAACGTGGCCCGGCTGCTCGCCCGCTACCACTCGGGCTCCGAGGAGGCGTTCGTCAAGCTGATGAACGACACCGCGGCCAAGTTCGGCATGACCAACACCATTTACGCCGACCCGGCGGGCTTCAACGCGGACACCAAGTCCACCGCCAAGGACCAGCTGAAGCTGGCCGAGCAGGTCATGCAAGACGAGATCTTCCGGCAGATCGTCTCCAGCCCGGAGACCACCTTCAACAACGTGAAGATCTCCAACACCAACAACCTGATCAACCCGAAGACCGGCGTCATCGGCGTCAAGACCGGCTCCAGCACTCCCGCCGGCGGCTGCCTGATGTGGGCCGCGTACAAGGAGATCGGCGGGGTGAGGCGGATGATCCTCGGCGTCACCCTGGGCCAGCAGGCCACCTCGCCCAACCCGGGCGACGGCATCCTGCCGACCGTGCTGAAGGTCAGCGGCAAGCAGATCCAGGCCGCGCAGAACGGGCTGACCGGCCAGACCGTGGTGAAGAAGGGCGACGTCGTCGGCACCGTGGACGACGGGCTCGGCGGCAAGGTCGCGGTCGTCGCGACCGAGGACCTCGTGGTGGCCGGCTTCCCCGGCATCACCGGCACCGTCACCCTGGACCCGACCAAGCTCGGCCACGACGAGAAGGCGGGCAAGGAGGTCGGCGTGCTGCGGGTCGGCGCGGGGGACGACAAGACGGAGGTCAAGGTGGCGCTCCAGTCGGACCTGAAGCCGCCGTCCATCCAGTCCCGGCTGCTGCGGATGTTCTGATCCGCCGGGCGCGTGAGCGCCTGAGCGCCTGAGCGCCTCGACGTCGAAGGGGAGCCGGTTCGAACCGGCTCCCCTTCGACGTTCCCTGGCGGCCTCAGCCCTCCGTCAGGTGTTGCGGTCGAGCAGCGCGACGGTGAGCCCGCCGAGCGGCGTCACCTGGCCCGGCGCGCCGTAGTGGTCCCGCAGCACCTGCGCCTGGTCCTGCGGGACGGCCGCCAGCGGGTCCCAGGTGTCCCCGAGGACGATCAGCCAGAGCCGCGGCCCGTCCCCCAGACAGGAGGCCGGCTGCGGGCAGGGCTCCGGCGTCAGCTCCTCCGCGTCCTCGGCGCTCCGGGCGACGAACACCGGGGACGGGCGGACGTCCGGCGGCAGGTAGTAGCTGACGCCCGGCCAGACCATCGCCCAGCTCTGGTCGCCGGTCGGGGCCGCCAGCCCGTCTCCCGGGCGGTACCCGGCGGTGATCGCGTCGGCCGCCGCCCGGAACGGCTCGTGCGACCCGGTGTGCGAGCCCACGTGCCGTATGGACCGCTGTGTCGGCAGCGCCTTCATGGCCGGGTAGGCGATCAGCCCCACCGCCACCACTCCGGCCACCGGCAGGGCCAAGCGTGGAGAAACGATTCGCCCCGGCGCCCAGGGGCGCCCGGCCAGGGCCGCCACCAGGCGGAACGCGGCCCCGACCCCGCCACCGGCCAGCACGGCCCAGGCGGGCACTGTGAAGAGCATGTACCGGTCGATGAAGTACGAGGTGTCGCCCTGCGACATCAGCCAGACGGCCACCACCGGCAGCTCCGCCAGCAGCAGCGCCTGCAAGGCCCAGGTCCGCCGGGCCGACAGCACCAGCGCGGCCAGCGCCAGCAGTGCGAACGCCTTGGCCACCTGCTCCGTACCGAACAGGGGGTAGGCGATCGAGACCAGGTCGGCGGTGGCCGGCTTCGGTATCCAGCCGAGCTGCCGGCCCGACTGCCGGCTGCCGATCAGCGCCACCGGCAGCACCGGCAGGACCGCCACCACGATCGCCACCGGGTACTGCCACAGCAGCCGCCGGTCCATCGCCGCCCGGGTCCGCCACAGGTGCGGCAGCACCAGCGCGAGCTGCCCGGCCACCGTGGTGAACGACACCAGGTGCCAGGCGCCCGCCAACGTCATCGCCACGCAGTACGGCGCCCACCACCGCAGGCCCGGGCGCTCCAGCGCCCGCAGCAGGAAGTACGTCGCGGCCGCGACCGCGCAGGTCACCAACGCGTAGGCGCGGATCTCCTGCGCGTAGTGGGAGATCTGCGGCACCACCGCGAGGAGCAGCCCCGCGCAGACCGCCGTCACCCGGCTGTCGAACAGCCGCTCGGCCGTCAGCGCCACGAACGCGGCCGCCCCCGCCATCGCCAGCACGGAGGGTATTCGCAGTGATATCAGCGAGTCGCCGAACAGTGACGTCCAGCCGTGCATCAGCAGGTAGTACGCGCCGTTGCTGGCGTCTATGTGCCCCAGCAGCCCCACCAGCTCGCCCAGCGAGCGGGTGGC
>NZ_JAFLNG010000870.1 GCF_017427025.1 Streptomyces sp. FH025 | reverse complement strand
GCGCTGCGAGCGATGCGCGAGGACGTCCAGTCCCTGGACCTGCGCGACGTGACCGGCACCTGGGTGTCCGCCGTCATCCTCCAGAACCAGATCGAGGCCAGGATCGCCGCCCTGGCCGACCTCGCCGACACCCCGCTGTTCTTCGGCCGCCTCGACTACCTGCACGCGATCAGCGAGGAGCTGAGCGAGGGCGGAGGAGGGGAGAACTTCTACATCGGCCGCCGCCACGTCCACGACGCCGACGGCGACCCGATGGTGATCGACTGGCGCGCGCCGGTCTCCCAGCCGTTCTACCGGGCCAGCCGCACCGCACCGATGGACGTCGAGCGCCGCCGCCGCTTCGGCTACACCGGCGGCGAGCTCACCGCCTACGAGGACGAGCACCTCACCGACCCGGCCGCAGAGACATTCACCGGCTCCGCCGGGGGGTCCACCACCTCCGCCCTGCTCGCCGCCGAGATCGAGAAGCCCCGCGTCGGCCCGATGCGCGACATCGTCGCCACCATCCAGCCCGAGCAGGACGAGATCGTCCGCTCGGACATCACGGGCACCATCTGCGTCCAGGGGGCGCCCGGCACCGGGAAGACCGCGGTCGGCCTGCACCGTGTCGCCTACCTGCTGTACGCGCACCGGGAGCGGCTGGCCCGCACCGGCACCCTGGTGATCGGCCCGAACAACGCCTTCCTCTCCTACATCGAGCAGGTGCTCCCCGCCCTCGGCGAGCTGGACGTCGCCCAGGCCACCGTGCAGCAGCTGGTCGCGCACGTCGAGGTCCGGGGCGAGGACGACCCGGAGGCGGCCCGGCTGAAGGGCGACGCCCGGATGGCCGAGGTGCTGCGCCGGGCGGTGCGGGCGGGCATCACCCTGCCCACCGAGCCCTGCGTGGTGGTCCGCGGCTCCCGCCGCTGGCGCGTGCCGGTGTACGAACTGGTCGAGATCATCGAGGAGTTGAAGGGCCGCGAGGTCCGCTACGGCGCCGCCAGGGACGCCCTGCCGCAGCGCATCGCGCACGCCGTGCTGCTGAAGATGGAGCAGGGCGGCGAGGCCCCGGACGACCGGGTGCAGGACGCGGTGGCCCGCAACAGCGCGGTCAAGGCCGTGGTCAAGGAGTGCTGGCCGGCCGTCGACCCGGCCAAGCTGGTGCTGCGGCTGCTCTCCGAGCCGGAGTTCCTGGCCGAGTGCGCCGAGGGCGTGCTGACCCCCGAGGAGCAGCAGGCGGTGCTGTGGCCCAAGCCGGGCCGCTCGGTGAAGACCGCCCGCTGGACGCAGGCCGACGCCGTTCTGGTGGACGAGGCCGCCGACCTGGTGCAGCGCACGCCCTCGCTCGGGCACGTGGTGCTGGACGAGGCCCAGGACCTCTCCCCGATGCAGTACCGCGCGGTCGGCCGCCGCTGCACCACCGGCTCGGCCACCGTCCTCGGCGACCTCGCCCAGGGCACCACCCCCTGGGCGACGGCGAGTTGGCCCGACGCGCTGCGCCACCTGGGCAAGCCGGAGGCGCACGTCGAGGAGCTGACCAAGGGCTTCCGGGTACCGGAGGAGGTCATCGCGTACGCCTCCCGGCTGCTGCCCGCGATCGCCCCCGGACTGGCCCCTGCCACCTCCGTCCGCGAGACTCCCGGATCCCTGATGATCCGTCAGATTGCCGACGGGGAGCTGACGGAGGCCGTCCTGGCAGCCTGCCGGGAGGCGCTGGAGCACGAGGGCTCGACCGGCCTGATCGCCGCCGACGCCCGGATCCCGCTGCTCGCCGAGGCGCTCACCGCCGCCGGGCTGCCGCACCTCTCCCCCGGAGCGGAGACCAGCGCCGAGGCCCGGCTGACACTCGTCCCGGCCTCGCTGGCCAAGGGTCTGGAGTACGACTACGTGGTGCTGGACGAGCCGGCCGCGGTGATCGCCGGCGAGCCGGACGAGCGGACCGGCCTGCGCCGGCTGTACGTGGCGCTGACCCGAGCCGTCTCCGGCCTGACGGTGCTGCACGCCGAACCGCTGCCCGAGCAGCTCGGCTGACGGAACCGGCTCGGCCGACAGGCCGGAGGGGCCGGCCCCTCGCACGGGACCGGCCCCTCCGGCCGAACAGGACGCTCAGGCCGACCAGGACGACCAGGACGCTCAGGACGGCCAGGACGCTCAGGCGTCGATGAGCGCCCGCCACTCGGCGACCTTGGCCGCGTCGACCGGCGTCCGCCAGCCGTCGACCCGCACCGCGCCGCCGACGTGGAAGGCGTCGAAGCCCTCCGCCCGCAGCTCCTTCAGGTGCTCGGCCCGCAGGCCCCCGCCGATCAGGATCCGCTGGCCGTACCCGGCCTCGCCCGCGCGGGCCAGCTCGGCCGTCAGCACCTCCCGCCCGGCGTCCACCCCGGCGGCCGCGCCGGAGGTGAGGAAGGTGTCGAGCCCGGGCAGCGCGCCGACGGCGGCGCGCAGGGCGGTCCGGTCGGCGCTGTGGTCGATCGCCCGGTGGAAGGTCCAGCGGCAGCCGTCGATCGCCTCGGCGACGGCCGTGGTGGCGGCCAGGTCGACGGCGCCCCCGGCGTCGAGGAAGCCGAGGACGAACTCCTCGGCGCCCTCGGCCCTCAGCTCGGCGGCCCGGGCGCACAGCGCGTCCAGGTCGCCGGGGGCGAAGCCGTCCCGGATCCGGAGCATGACGCGCAGCGGGATGCCGACGGCGGCCCGGATCCGGGCGAAGTCCTCGACCGACGGGGTGAGCCCGTCGGAGGCCATGTCGGTGACCCGTTCGAGCCGGTCGGCGCCGCCCGACTCGGCGGCCTGGGCATCCTG
>NZ_JAFLNG010000087.1 GCF_017427025.1 Streptomyces sp. FH025 | reverse complement strand
CGGGGGCGCAGGTAGAACAGCCAGTAGAGGGTGGCGGCGGCGGTGATGCCGCCGGTCCACAGCAGGGGCTCGGCGTCCAGCTTGGTCATGATGTAGACCAGGAGGGCGATCAGCAGCACCGGGACGACCGGCCACAGCGGCATCCGCCAGGCGGCGGCGTGCTTGTGGTGGCCGCGCCGGGAGAGCAGCGAGGCGATCGCGACCAGCAGGTACATCGCGGTGACGGCGACGCCGGTGATGTTGCTGAGCAGCTCGCCCTTGACGAAGCAGAGCGCGGCGCCGGGCAGGCCGACCGCGAGGGTGGCGACCCACGGGGAGCCGAAGCGGCCGAGGGTGCCGAAGGCCTTGTTGACCGGCTCGGGCCAGGCCTTGTCGCGGGCGGAGGCGAACAGCACCCGGGAGTTCTGGATCACCATGACGATGCCGGCGTTGATGATGGCCAGCGCGATGCACAGGCTGATGAAGGTGCCGACCGCGGAGTTGCTCCAGGCGGTGACCATGCCGGAGATGTCGCCGGAGGCCAGGGTCTGGAGGTCGGGGGCGCCCATGGTGATGGCGGCGACCGGGATCAGGATGATGGCGCTGGAGAGGCCGAGCGTCCACAGCACGGTGCGCGAGACGGTGCGGCGGGGGTTCTCCAGCTCCTCGGAGAGGTAGACGGCGGTGGAGAAGCCCTGGGTGGCGAAGAGGGCGATGCCGAGGGCGCCGACGATGGCGCCGATGCCGACCGGGGTGGCGACGCCGCCGTCCCCGGCGACCACGCCGTGCAGCATGCTCGGGTGGTCGGGGTTGGCGTGGGCGAAGCCGAGCACCGAGACGACGCCGGCCGCGATGACCTCCAGGACCAGGAAGATGCCGGTGATCCAGGCGTTGGCGCGCAGGTCGAGCAGGCCGGCCAGGGTGGCGGCCAGCATCACCGCGGCGCCGGCGATCGGCTTGTCGACGTGGAGGACGGGCGCCAGGTAGTCGGCGGTGCCGAGTGCGATGACCGAGGGGACGATCATCACCACGATGAGCGACTGGATGAAGACCAGCCAGCCCGCCAGCCGTCCGGCCAGGGTGCCGACCATCGCGTACTCGCCGCCGGCGCTGGGGATCAGGGTGCCGAGCTCGGAGTAGCAGAACGCGACCGCGACGCAGAGCACGGAGCCGATGGCGATCGCCATGGCGGTGGCGCTGCCGATGCTGGAGAACAGCTCCGGCACGATCACGAACAGCGTCGAGGCGGGGGTGACGCAGGACAGCGTGAGCAGGGTGCCGCCCACGACGCCGATCGAGCGCTTGAGCTGCTGGGGCGCTGCCGCCTCGGCCGCCGTGGCGGCTACGGACTGTGGCGGGCGAAGCGTGTCGGTCATGTGGCTTCCGATCGGCTCTGTGCGGTTCTGGAGTGGGAGCGGTATCGCCTCCGCTGGCTGGTTGCTCGGGTCTCGTCCGGTCGCTCCCGGGCCGCAATGGAACCTCGGGCGTATTGATTGCGTCAACGCCGGAACTGCTTCGGAATCCGTTGCGGTCAAGGGCATAGACATACGATCCGATGATCACTTAGGGTCATCACGCTCTTTGTCCGACTTGTTACCTTGACCACATTGGGCATGAATCAAAGGTGAACGGCGTGTTGCAGGCCGCCATTCGAAGGTGATGTTCCGGTTGTGCGGCGACACGCCAGGCGGCCCTGAAGGGCCCGGCAACTCCGGGGTCAGGTGCGGGAACCGCAGCCCGGCCCCGGAAAGATCTAGGTAACGTTTCGGCACCTGGGACGCCGAAGGGGTCGGACTCCCGGGAGTCCGACCCCTTCATCACTGTCAGTGACGGTCCGCCCGGTTGGGGGCCGGGTCAGGACACCGGCAGCCAGCCGGTCTGCACCATCTGCCCCGCGGTCACCCGGCGTGACACGTACACCCCGCGGCCCGGCGGCAGCGGCTGCGGCTTGACCGTCCCCAGCAGCGCTCCCTCGTCCCGGTTGCCGGACAGGATCACGCCCTGCCCGCCCAGCTCGCGCATCCGCTGCATCACCGGCTCGTACAGCGAGCGCCCGGCGCCGCCCGCGCTGCGGGCCACGATCACCCGCAGGCCGATGTCCCGGGCGAACGGCAGGAACTCGGCCAGCGGCGCCAGCGGGTTGCCCGAGCTGGTCGCGACCAGCTCGTAGTCGTCGACGATCACGAACATGTCCTTGCCGCTGTACCAGCTGCGGTTGCGCAGCTGCTCGGCGGTCACGTCCGGGCCGGGCAGGCGGCGGGCGCAGGCCCCGCGCAGCATGTCCACGATGGCCGACATGGCCGGCTGCGCGGCCGCGTACTCCACCAGGTACTCCGGCGGCACGGTGCCCAGCAGCGAGCGCCGGTAGTCGCCGACCACGATGCCCGCCTGGTCCGGCGTGTAGCGCTCGGTGATCTGCTTGACCAGCATGCGCAGCATCGCCGACTTCCCCGACTCGGTGTCGCCGAACACGATGAACAGCGGGTCGGTCTCGAAGTTGACGAAGACCGGCGCCAGCTCGGCCTCGTCCACGCCGAAGGACACGCCGCGCTCCGGCTGCTCGAAGCCCTTCGGCAGCGAGTGCCCGTCCAGCACGGCCGGCAGCATCCGCACCTGCGGGGCGCGCGGGCCGGTCCACGCGCCGTCGATCGCGCCCACCAGGCCGGACACGCCGTCCTGGAGGTCGTCCACCGAGGAGGAGCCGTCCAGCCGCGGCAGGCCGGCCAGGAAGTGCAGCCGCTCCGAGGTGATGCCGCGCCCGGCCAGCGCGGGGACGTTCTGCGCCACCCGGCGGTCCACCTCGGACTCCATCGAGTCGCCGAGCTTGAGCTCGATCCGGTTCTGCAGCAGGTCCTTCAGCGCCGGGCGCACCTCCGCGTACCGGGTCGCGGTGATGACCAGGTGGACGCCGTAGCCGAGGCCGCGCTGGGCGATGTCGCCGATCACCGGCTCCAGCGCCTCGAACTCCTGCTTGAAGGTGTTCCAGCCGTCGATCACCAGGAACACGTCGCCGAAGGCCTCGTCCGGCAGCTGCCCGGCCGCCCTGCGGGCCCGGTAGGTGGCGATGGTGTCGATCCCGACGGCCCGGAACAGCTCCTCGCGCCGGTTCATCACCCCGTGCACCTCGGAGACCATCCGGCGCACCTTGTCCACGTCCAGGCGCCCGGCCACCCCACCGACGTGCGGCAGCCCGGACAGCGACTGGAAGCTGCCGGCGCCGAAGTCCAGCAGGTAGAACTGCACCTCCAGCGGCGTGTGGGTGAGGCCGAAGGAGGCCACCTTGGTGCGCACCACGGTCGACTTGCCGGAGCGCGGGCCGCCGACGATCAGGCCGTGGCCGGCCGCCCCCGAGTAGTCGACCTCCATGATGTCGGTCTTCTGCTCGCGCGGCTTGTCCACGATGCCGACCGGCACCCGCAGCCGGCCGCCCGGGAAGCCGGGCGCGGTCAGCCCGCGCTCCGGGACGACCTGGAGCGGCGGCAGCAGGTGGTCCATGCTCGGCGCCTCGTCCAGCGGCGGCAGCCACACCTGGTGCGCGGCCGGGCCCTGGCCGGACATCCGCTGGACGAACACGTCCAGCACGGTGTCCACCAGCGCGTCGTCCTGCTCGGGCGCCTGCGGCGCCTCCTCCTCCACCGGCTCCGGCGGCTCCACGTAGGCGGCGGTGAACTCCACCGGGTGGGCGTTCACCCGTCGGCCGCCGGTCGACCGCTGCTGCCCCGGTGCCCGGTACGGCCCCGAGACGTACGCGGCCTTGAACCGCTCCATCACGTCCTCGCCGAACTTCAGGTAGCCGACGCCCGGCACCGGCGGCAGGTGGTACGCGTCCGGCACGCCGATCGCCGCCCGCGACTCGGCCGCCGAGAAGGTGCGCAGACCGATCCGGTACGAGAGGTAGGTGTCCAGGCCGCGCAGCTTGCCCTCCTCCAGGCGCTGCGAGGCCAGCAGCAGGTGCACGCCCAGCGACCGGCCGATGCGGCCGATCTGGATGAACATCTCGATGAAGTCCGGCTTGGCGGTGAGGAGTTCGGAGAACTCGTCGATGATCAGCACCAGCGAGGGCAGCGGGTCCAGCGCCGCGCCGGCCGCCCGGGCCCGCTCGTACTCGTGGATGTTGGCGTAGTTGCCGGAGCGGTGCAGCAGCTCCTGGCGGCGGTGCAGCTCGCCCTCGATCGCGTCGCGCATGCGGTCGACCAGGGTGAGCTCGCCCTCCAGGTTGGTGATCACCGCGGAGGTGTGCGGCATGTCCGCCATGCCGGAGAAGGTCGCACCGCCCTTGAAGTCGGCGAGCACGAAGTTGAGCGTCTCCGAGGAGTGCGTCATCGCCAGCGCCAGCACCAGGGTGCGCAGCAGCTCCGACTTGCCGGAACCGGTCGCGCCCACGCACAGGCCGTGCGGGCCCATGCCCTCGAGCGCGGCCTCCTTGATGTCCAGGTGGACGTGCTCGCCGCTCGCGCCGACGCCGATCGGCACCCGCAGCCGCTCGTGCTGGGCGCGCGTGCGCCAGCTGCGGCTCACGTCGAAGGAGCCCGGGTCGCCCGAGTTCATCAGGTCGGTGAAGTCCAGGTTGGACAGCAGCGGCTCGTCGTCCCCGCCGGCCGAGATCCGGTACGGCGCCAACTGCCGCGCCAGCGCCTCGGACTGCCACACCGACAGCAGGTCGGGCTTGCCGGTGTACGTCGCCCCGGAGGCCGAACGCAGCAGCAGCTCCTGCGGGTTGACCGTCACCATCAGGTGCCCGCTCGGCTCGTCCACCTCACCCGGGACGACCTCGATGACGGTCACCCCCTGCACGCCCTCGGGGCTGGCCAGCAGCGAGTCGTGCGGCACCCCGGCGCCGTCCATGATCACCACCAGGTGCGGCTGGTCCGCGGCGGGCGCCGCGTCCCGGACGAACCGCTGGCGGCCGGACAGCTCGTCCTGGAGCAGGTACTCCAGGTCGCCCAGGTCGGTGGCGCT
Organism: Streptomyces sp. FH025; assembly: GCF_017427025.1. Lineage (GTDB taxonomy): Bacteria > Actinomycetota > Actinomycetes > Streptomycetales > Streptomycetaceae > Kitasatospora. Next base: position 12,608 of record NZ_JAFLNG010000087.1, on the reverse strand, counting down.
CAGCCGGCGCGAACCGGCGCCGTCGGCCTCCTTGCGGTGCTGGTTGTGCGGGAGCCACTTGGTCCACTCCCATTCCTCGGCCGCGCCGGGCGCCGCCGCGACCGCCACCAGCAGGTCGTCCGGCGAGTGCAGGGTGGTCAGCTGGGCGATCATCGCGCGCACGTTGCCGTACACCGAGTCCGGGTCCCCGCACACCGTGATGTGGTAGAAGGCCCGCAGCGACACCGCCAGCGGCAGGTCCTGGAGGGTGCCGTGCGCCTTCAGGAAGGAGTGCATCGCGGCCGCCGACAGCGGCTCCAGCTCGTCCATCGGCGCGGTTTGCGGCGCGACCAGCGGGGTGGACAGCTGCACCGGCCCGAGGCCGACCCGGATCTGCGCGAAGTCGCCGTCCCCGGTGCGCCGTTCCCACAGCCGCCGGCCGTCCTCGACGATCGACCACAGCTGGTCCGGCGCCGGGTTCAGGAACAGCAGCGCGCCGCGCTGGCGCTCCGCCGTGCGGCGCACCTGGCGGCGCGTCTGCTGCAGGTACTTGAGGTAGTCGCGCCGCTCGTCCGCCATCGCGGTCGAGCCGCCCTTGCGGGCCCGCACGATCTGGGCCAGCACCATGCCGACCGTCGAGACGATCATCAGACCGCCCATGATCTTCATCGGGGCCTGGGCGCCGGGGGAGAAGAAGAACACTGCCGAACCGCCCATGCCGAGCATCGGCAGGATGCTCATCAGCCAGTCCTCGCCGCCCTGACGGGGCAGCTCGGGCGGACTCACCAGCTCCACCGGCTCGTCCGGCACAGTCGGCGGATAGGCCCTGGCCGGTCGCTTGACCGTGATCACACCCATGTGTCATCCACCCCGTGGCGTCGATCGATCACTTCGGCATCGGCCCTCACGCGACTGCGTACGGCCCGTACGGGATTCCGTGGCTGAGGACGCCCCACACAGCGCAGCCCCCGTACTCACCTACCTTGCGCAGGCGCCGATCCTACATAGGGGCGTGTCTGGCAATTCCCGCCGGGCGCGCGACGCCTGGGCACGCACCTCGCCGCGTTGTCGTCGGTCGCCGATGCTCCGCATGGACTCCCTCCTCCGCCTTGCGATGCACGCACCCAGACGCCGCGCGCTGATCCGACGCGACTTGCCAGACACGCCCCGGTCGCCCCCGCACCGCCCGCCAGGCCCCGGCCCGTGGCGGCGGTGGGCACGAACCGAGCGGGTAGGGTAACGCCGCGCCAACTCGCGGCCCGGCCGGGCCGGTTCCACAGCAACACCGAGCGCCGCCGGGCCTCGGCACCGTCAACAAGGGGGAGCGCCAAGTGCGTCGAAGGACCATCGGGGCGGAAGCATGACCAACACTGCCGCGACCGGCTACTGCCGGGTGACCGTCGTCGCGCCGGACCGCCGCATCGACGTCGCCCTGCCCGAGGACGTCCCGCTCGCGGACGTGTACCCCGAGGTGCTGCGCCTGGCCAACCAGAGCCAGCCCGACGGCGCCCCCACCGGCTTCCACCTGGTCCGCCGTGACGGCACCGTGCTCGACAGCGGCCTGCCGCTGGCCGCCCAGCAGGTCCGCGACGGCGACCTGCTCGCGCTGCGCCCCTTCGCCGAGTCCCTCCCGCCGGCCGTCTACGACGACGTCGCCGACGCCATCGCCAGCGCCGTCGAGGCCGACCGCCGGTTCTGGAGCGCCGAACTCATGCGCGGCTTCGGCCTGATCGGCGCCGGGGTGCTGCTCACGCTGCTCGGCTTCGCGCTCTGGTTCTCCGACCTGCGCCACGACATGCACGGCCTGCCCGGCGTCCTGGCCGGCGTCACCGCTGTCGTCCTCACCGCGCTCGCCGGCGTGCGCGCCCGGGTCTACCAGGACGCCCACGCCGCCCTCGCGCTCGGCCTCGGTGCCCTGCCGCACGCCATGATCGGCGGCAGCGGCATCATCGCCGTCGCCCACCAGGGGGACGGCCCCGGCCGGCTCCAGTTCCTGACCGGCTGCGTCGCCGTCCTGGTGGTCGCCGTGCTGCTGGCCGGACTGCTGCCCGAGAAGGACGCGGCCTTCGTCGCCGCCGCCCTGGTCGCCGCCGCCGGCGCGCTCGCCACCTTCGCCGCCGTCCTGCTGCCCGACACCCCGGCCGGGCACATCGCCGCCGTCACCGGTGTCGCCGCCGTCGCCGCGATCGGCTTCCTGCCCAGCCTCTCCGCCCGCTTCGCCCGGCTGCCCGTCGGCTTCAGCGCCCCCGGTCAGACCCGCACCCGCAGCCGCGACTACGACGAGGAGGCCGAGCGCGCCGAGGCCGTCCAGTACGAGCGGATCGCCCACCAGGCCCGCCGGGGCCACGAGGTGCTGGTCGGCCTGGTCGGCGGCTGCGCCGCCGTCGTGGTCGGCGCCTGCGCCGTCCTCAGCTTCACCGACCGGACCTTCCCTGAGCTGCTCGCGCTCGCCCTCGGCCTGGCCACCATGCTCCGCGCCCGGCTGTTCCGCTACACCGCGCAGGTCCTCAGCCTCACCGTCGCCGGCCTGCTCGGCCTGTGCCTGCTGATCGTCGGCCTGTCCCTGCACACCCCGCAGTTCTTCCTGCGCGCGGCCGGTTCGACCACCGAGCTCGACCTGCGCACCATCTGGCTGGCCGCCTCCGTCGCCTTCGGCGCGGCGCTGCTCACCGCGATAGCCCTGGTGGTGCCCCGGCTCGGCGTCTCCCCCTTCTGGGGCCGCATCCTGGACCTGGTCGACAGCCTGACCCTGATCTCGCTGGTCCCGCTGGCGCTCGCCGTCCTGAACACCTACCGGCTGGTCCGCGGCGCCACCGGCTGACCGGAGGCCCCCGTCGGCCACCGCCGCCCACCCGCCGTCCGGCCGGGTGGGCGGCACTGGTACGCTTGGCCTCCGAGCGCAGCCGTGTGTCCACCCCTCCGCGGGGTGCGGACGGCCGGCCGCGCTCACGACACCGAGTTCTCGATGAGTCCTGTGTTGTCGACCAGGACCGCTCGGTAGACCTTGAAGGAGTTGCAGTGGCTCTCGCCTCTGACGTCAAGAAGCAGATCATCGCCGAGTTCGGCCAGAAGGAGGGCGACACCGGCTCCCCCGAGGTCCAGGTGGCCATGCTCTCCCGTCGCATCTCGGACCTGACCGAGCACCTCAAGACCCACAAGCACGACCACCACTCCCGTCGTGGCCTGCTGATCCTGGTCGGCCAGCGTCGCCGCCTGCTGCAGTACCTGGCCAAGAAGGACATCGAGCGCTTCCGTACGCTCGTCGACCGCCTGGGCATCCGTCGCGGTGCCGCCGGCGGCGCCCGCTGAGAACGCCGCTCGGGGCGGCTCCCCACACCGGGGAGCCGCCCCTCGCGCGTATGCCGCGGCGGTCAGACCGCGGCGCCCGGACCCAGCAACCGGACATAACAACTCGCGCGCACCTCCCCAGGTGGCCGAGGATTGCACCGTAGGGTTGTGGGCATGCCGGGTGATGGCGCACCAGCGCGCCACCCGGGCAGAAAGACCCGAACCCCCCCCGCGGGAACGAAGGCTTCAAACGGAAGCCGCCCGCATCCGAGAGAGCGTCCAGACGCGGACCGCCCGTCCCGGCCCGGCAGCCGTGAGGCGCCGGTCCTCGGTAGTGGCCCCCGGAACCCCCGCCGACACGCGCGGGGCACCCCGGAGGCTTCGATCGAAGACCGGCCCGACTGCCGCCCTCCCTGACAGGAGGGCCCCAGGGCCAGCGCAGAGGCAGCGCGCGGGGACGCTCTCCCGGAGACGTACGAAAGAGGAGATCTTCCAGGTGGAAGAGAACGTGTTCTACGCCGAGGCCGTGATCGACAACGGTTCCTTCGGCACCCGTACCATCCGCTTCGAGACCGGCCGTCTGGCCCGTCAGGCCGCCGGTTCCGCCGTGGCCTACCTGGACGACGACACCATGGTGCTGTCGGCCACCAGCGCGTCCAAGCAGCCGAAGGAGCACTTCGACTTCTTCCCGCTGACCGTGGACGTCGAGGAGCGGATGTACGCCGCGGGCCGCATCCCCGGCTCGTTCTTCCGTCGCGAGGGCCGGCCCTCCGAGGACGCGATCCTCACCTGCCGCCTGATCGACCGCCCGCTGCGCCCGTCCTTCGTCAAGGGCCTGCGCAACGAGGTCCAGGTCGTCGTCACCGTGATGGCGCTCAACCCCGACCACCTGTACGACGTGGTCGCGATCAACGCTGCCTCCGCCTCCACCCAGCTGGCCGGCCTGCCGTTCTCCGGTCCGATCGGCGGCGTGCGCGTCGCGCTGATCAAGGGCCAGTGGGTCGCCTTCCCGACCCACACCGAGCTGGAGTCGGCCGTCTTCGACATGGTCGTCGCCGGTCGCGTCCTGCCGGACGGCGACGTCGCGATCATGATGGTCGAGGCCGAGGCCACCGACAAGACCATCAAGCTGGTCGAGGGCGGCGCCGAGGCGCCGACCGAGGAGGTCGTGGCCTCCGGCCTCGAGGCCGCCAAGCCGTTCATCAAGGTGCTGTGCGCCGCGCAGTCGAAGCTGGCCGCCCAGGCCGCCAAGCCGACCGCCGAGTTCCCGGTCTTCCTGGACTACCAGGACGACGTCCTCGCCGCGCTGACCACCGCCGTCAAGGACGAGCTGGCCCAGGCCCTGACCATCCCGGGCAAGCAGGAGCGCAACAACGAGCTGGACCGCGTCAAGGCCGTCGCGGCCGAGAAGCTGCTCCCCGAGTTCGAGGGTCGCGAGAAGGAGATCAGCGCCGCCTACAACGCGCTGACCAAGAAGATCGTCCGCGAGCGCGTCATCAAGGACAAGATCCGCATCGACGGCCGCGGTGTCACCGACATCCGCACCCTGGCCGCCGAGGTCGAGGCGATCCCGCGCGTCCACGGCTCCGCCCTGTTCGAGCGCGGCGAGACCCAGATCCTGGGTGTCACCACCCTGAACATGCTCCGCATGGAGCAGCAGCTGGACACGCTCTCCCCGGAGACGCGTCGCCGCTACATGCACAACTACAACTTCCCGCCGTACTCGGTCGGCGAGACCGGCCGCGTGGGCTCGCCCAAGCGCCGCGAGATCGGCCACGGCGCCCTGGCCGAGCGCGCCATCCTGCCGGTGCTCCCCACCCGCGAGGAGTTCCCGTACGCCATCCGCCAGGTCTCCGAGGCGCTCGGCTCCAACGGCTCCACCTCGATGGGCTCGGTCTGCGCCTCGACCATGTCGCTGCTGAACGCCGGTGTGCCGCTGAAGGCCGCCGTCGCCGGCATCGCCATGGGCCTGATCTCCCAGGAGATCGACGGTGAGACCCACTACGTCGCGCTGACCGACATCCTCGGTGCCGAGGACGCGTACGGCGACATGGACTTCAAGGTCGCCGGTACCCGCAACTTCATCACCGCGCTGCAGCTCGACACCAAGCTGAACGGCATCCCGGCCTCCGTGCTGGCCGCCGCGCTGAAGCAGGCCCGCGACGCCCGCCTGCACATCCTCGACGTGATGAACGAGGCCATCGACTCGCCCGACGAGATGTCCCCGAACGCGCCGCGCATCATCACCATCAAGATCCCGGTGGACAAGATCGGCGAGGTCATCGGCCCCAAGGGCAAGATGATCAACCAGATCCAGGAGGACACCGGCGCCGAGATCACGATCGAGGACGACGGCACCATCTACATCGGTGCCGCCGACGGCCCGGCCGCCGAGGCCGCCCGCACCACGATCAACCAGATCGCCAACCCGACCATGCCGGAGGTCGGCGAGCGCTACCTGGGCACCGTGGTCAAGACCACGACCTTCGGCGCGTTCGTCTCGCTCATGCCGGGCAAGGACGGTCTGCTGCACATCTCGCAGATCCGCAAGCTGGCCGGCGGCAAGCGCGTGGAGAACGTCGAGGACGTCCTCGGCGTCGGCGCCAAGGTGCAGGTCGAGATCGCCGAGATCGACCCGCGCGGCAAGCTCTCCCTCATCCCGGTCATCGAGGGCGAGGAAGGCGGCGAGGCCGCTTCCGAGTGAAGCGCCGCTAGCTGACCCTTGCGGCCCGTACGCCTCCCGGCGTGCGGGCCGCACCCTGTTGTCCACGCGTTCGTCCGCACGTGCCCTTCCACGTGCGTTTCCTCTGGAGGTACCCCCCGTGGCCGTGGCCCCGGCGGTAAAGCAGCGACCCGGCAGCACCCGGACCCTGCTCAAGGGCGTCGACGGCGCCGGCACGGTGCGCCGCACCGTGCTCCCCGGCGGCCTGCGGGTCGTCACCGAGACCCTGCCGACGGTGCGCTCCGCGACCTTCGGCATCTGGGTCGGCGTCGGCTCGCGGGACGAGACCCCGCAGCTCAACGGCGCCACCCACTACCTGGAGCACCTGCTCTTCAAGGGCACCGAGCGGCGCAGCGCGCTGGACATCTCGGCCGCCCTGGACGCGGTCGGCGGCGAGATGAACGCCTTCACCGCGAAGGAGAACACCTGCTACTACGCCCGGGTCCTGGACACCGACCTGCCGCTGGCCATCGACGTGGTCTGCGACATGGTGACCGGCTCGCTGATCCGCACCGAGGACGTGGAGGCCGAGCGCGGCGTCATCCTCGAGGAGATGGCGATGGCCGAGGACGACCCGGGCGACGTGGTCCACGACCTGTTCGCCAAGGTGATCTTCGGCAGCGGCCCGCTCGGCCGCCCGATCCTCGGCACCCAGGAGACCATCAAGGCGCTCACCCGGGACCAGATCGCCGGCTTCTACCGACGCCGCTACCGCCCGGAGAACCTGGTCGTCTCCGCGGCCGGCAACCTGGACCACCGCAAGGTCGTCCGGCAGGTCGAACAGGCCTTCGCGCAGGTGCTGGCGGCCTCCACCGCCGCGCCCGCCGAGGCCCGCCGCGGCGTCAAGGCACTGCGCACGGCCGGCCGGGTCGAGGTGCTCAACCGCTCCACCGAGCAGGCCCACCTGGTGCTGGGCGTGCCCGGGGTGCCCCGGCACGACGAGCGCCGCTGGGCGATGGGCGTGCTCAACGCCGCGCTGGGCGGCGGGATGAGCTCCCGGCTGTTCCAGGAGATCCGGGAGAAGCGCGGCCTGGCCTACTCGGTGTACTCGTACTCCTCGTCCTACGCGGACAGCGGCCTGTTCGGCATCTACGCCGGTTGCCAGCCCAAGCGGGTCGAGGAGGTGCTGAAGATCTGCCGCGCCGAGCTGGCCAAGGTGGTCGAGGAGGGCATCACCGAGGAGGAGCTGCAGCGCGCGATCGGCCAGATCTCCGGCTCCACCGTGCTGGGCATGGAGGACACCGGCTCGCTGATGAACCGGATCGGCAAGGCGGAGCTCAGCTACGGGCAGCACCTGTCGGTGGACGAGATGCTGGAGCGGATCGCGGCGGTGACCCTGGAGGACGTCCACGAGGTGGCCCGTGATGTGCTGGGCGCGTACCGGCCGTCGCTGGCGCTGATCGGCCCGGTCAACGACCGGCGGGCCGCCAAGCTCGCCGATCTGCTGGTCTGAGTTCGCCCGGTTCGTGTTCGCCCGGCCTGAAGTTTGCTCCTGAGAGGACTTTCGCTATGACGCTGCGTGTCGCCGTGATCGGCGCCAAGGGCCGGATCGGCTCCGAGGCGGTCAAGGCCGTCGAGGCCGCGCCGGACATGGAGCTGGTGGCCACCCTCGGCCGCGGCTCCGACCTCCAGGAGCTGACCTCGGCCGGGGCCCAGGTGGCCGTCGAGCTGACCCACCCGGACTCGGTGATGGGCAACCTGGACCACTGCCTGCACCACGGCATCCACGTGGTGACCGGCACCACCGGCTGGACGGACGACCGGCTGGCCACCGTCCGGGGCTGGCTCGACCAGGCCCCGGAGCTCGGCCTGCTGATCGCGCCGAACTTCTCCATCGGCGCGATCCTGGGCATGAAGTTCTCCCAGATCGCCGCCCGCTACTTCGAGTCGGTCGAGGTGGTCGAGCTGCACCACGACCACAAGGCCGACGCCCCCAGCGGCACGGCCACCCGCACCGCGCAGCTGATCGCCGCCGCCCGCGCCGAGGCCGGCCGCCCGAAGCAGCAGGACCCGACCACCCACAGCCTGCCCGGCGCGCGCGGCGCCGACGTGGACGGGGTGCCGGTGCACGCCGTACGGCTGCGCGGCCTGCTGGCCCACCAGCAGGTGATGTTCGGCGACACCGGTGAGACGCTCACCATCCGCCACGACTCGCTGCACCACAGCAGCTTCATGCCGGGCATCCTGCTGGGTGCGCGCAAGGTCGTCGACCACCCCGGGCTGACCTTCGGCCTCGAACACTTCCTGGACCTGTGAGACCTGTGAGCCCCGCATGACCTCTCGTACCGGTTTCTTCGTCCTGTCCGGCGTGCTGCTGCTGGTCGCCCTCGTCTGCGTGGGGGAGGGCGTCCAGCTGGTCGCCACCGGCAAGCCGCTCGGCATCGGCATCGGGATCTGCGCGTTCGTGATCCCGGTGATCGGCGTCTGGTTCCTGCGCCAGACCGTCCGCTTCGGCCGGGCCAGCGAGCAGCTCGCCCGGGAGCTGGAGGCCGAGGGCGGCCTGCCGGTGGACGAGTTGAAGCGCAGCAAGGGCGGGCGGATCGACCGGGCCTCGGCCGACGCGGTGTTCGCCCGCCGCCAGGCCGAGGCGGAGGCCGCGCCGGGCGACTGGCGGGTGTGGTTCCGCCTCGCCGTGGCCTACGCCGACGCCGGCGACACCCCCCGCGCCCGCAAGACCATGCAGCACGCCATCAAGCTGCACAGCACCGAACCCGCAAGGAGTAACGCGTGAGCGACGAACCGACGGCCCCCAGCTTCCGCAGCGACGTGACGGTGGAGCTGGTCCGCAGCGCCGCCGCCGACTCGGACGTCATCTGGGCGGCCCGGGTCTCGACCGCGGGGGAGCAGTCCCTGGATGCCCTCCGGCAGGACCCGGAGAAGTCCAAGGGCCTGATCAACTTCCTGATGCGCGACCGGCACGGCACGCCCTTCGAGCACAACTCGATGACCTTCTTCATCAGCGCGCCGATCTTCGTGTTCCGCGAGTTCCACCGGCACCGCAGCGGCTGGTCGTACAACGAGGAGTCCGGCCGCTACCGCGAGCTGCAGCCGGTCTTCTACGTCCCGGGCGAGGACCGCAAGCTGGTCCAGCAGGGCCGGCCGGGCAAGTACGAGTTCACCGAGGGCACCCCGGAGCAGCACGCGACCACCGCCGGGGCGATGGAGGCCGCGTACCGCGAGTCCTACGCCCGCTACCAGGAGATGTTGGAGGTCGGCGTGGCCCGCGAGGTGGCCCGCGCGGTGCTGCCGGTGGGCCTGTTCTCCTCGATGTACGCGACCTGCAACGCGCGTTCGCTGATGCACTTCCTCTCGCTGCGCACCAAGCGGGAGAACTCGGCGGTGCCGTCGTTCCCGCAGCGCGAGATCGAGATGGTCGCCGAGCGGATGGAGCAGCAGTGGGCGGAGCTCATGCCGCTCACCCATGCGGCCTTCGAGCAGCACGGCCGGGTCGCCCCCTGACCTGGGAAGACAGGCATATGGGCCGAGTGTCTGGCATGTCTGGATTGCGGCTTTTCTAGCCGCTCCCTACATTCGTGACCACGGATTCCGGTGCTGCCCGAACCCCCGAGCGGACAGCACCGGGATCCCACTTCCCCGCCTGTATCCAGCGCTCCCCGCGCCTGCCCCTGTCCGAACCATGGACCGGTGTGGGTGCCGCCCCACCGCCTACGAGTAGCTTTGGACGCATGGCTCCGACCTCCACCCCCCAGACGCCGTTCGGCCGGGTGCTGACCGCGATGGTCACCCCGTTCACCGCCGACGGCGGACTCGACATCGACGGCGCCCAGCGCCTCGCCACGCACCTCGTCGACTCCGGGAACGACGGTCTCGTCGTCAACGGCACCACCGGTGAGTCCCCGACCACCAGCGACGCCGAGAAGGCCCAACTCGTCCGTGCCGTGGTGGAGGCGGTCGGGGACCGGGCCCACGTGGTGGCCGGCGTCGGCACCAACGACACCCACCACAGCGTCGAGCTGGCCCGGCAGGCGGAGGCCGCCGGGGCGCACGGCCTGCTGGTCGTCACGCCGTACTACAGCAAGCCCCCGCAGGAGGGCCTGTACCGGCACAACGTCGCCGTCGCGGACGCCACCGGGCTGCCGGTCATGCTGTACGACATCCCGGGCCGGAGCGGGGTCGCGCTGAGCCACGAGACGCTGGTGCGGCTCGGCGAGCACCCGCGGATCGTCGCCAACAAGGACGCCAAGGGCGACCTCGGCGCCGCGGCCTGGGCGATCGCCCGCTCCGACCTCGCCTGGTACTCCGGCGACGACATCCTCAACCTGCCGCTGCTGTCCGTCGGAGCCGTCGGCGTGGTCAGCGTCGTCGGGCACGTGGTAGCCGGTGAGCTGAAGGCGATGATCGAGGCCTACCTGGCGGGCGATGTGGCCAAGGCCACCGCGATCCACCAGGGCCTGCTGCCCGTGTTCACGGGTATGTTCCGCACCCAGGGAGTGATCCTCACCAAGGCCGCGCTGGACCTCCAGGGCCTGCCGGCCGGCCCGCTGCGCCTGCCGCTGGTCGGCGCGACGGCCGAGGAGATCTCCCGACTGAAGCAGGATCTCGCCGCCGGCGGGGTACACCTGTAGCAGACACAGACGTGCGCGCCCCGGCTCGCCGGACCCTCACGGGCCCGCCGCTGGACCGGACCGAAGGCGCGAGAGCACCGACCCAGTAGGAAACGACACTGAGTACGCACGCCATATGTCACCAGGGGGAGGACCCCGGGCATATGGCGTGCGTCGTGAGGAGAGTCTTTTGAGCCACCCGCACCCCGAGCTCGGCGCGCCCCCGGCCCTGAAGGAGGGCGCCCTCCGCATCACCCCGCTCGGCGGCCTCGGCGAGATCGGCCGCAACATGACGGTCTTCGAGTACGGGGACCGCATCCTGATCGTCGACTGCGGCGTCCTCTTCCCCGAGGACGAGCAGCCCGGCGTGGACCTGATCCTCCCGGACTTCAGCTACATCCGGGACCGCCTGGACAAGGTCGACGGCATCGTCCTCACCCACGGGCACGAGGACCACATCGGCGCCGTCCCGTTCCTCCTGCGGGAGAACCCGGACATCCCGCTGATCGGCTCCAAGCTGACCCTGGCCCTGATCGAGGCCAAGCTCGCCGAGCACCGCATCCGGCCGTACGTGCTGGAGGTCAAGGAGGGCCAGCGCGAGCGCATCGGCCCCTTCGACTGCGAGTTCATCGCGGTCAACCACTCCATCCCGGACGCCCTCGCCGTGGCGGTCCGCACCCCCGCCGGCATGGTCGTGGCCACCGGCGACTTCAAGATGGACCAGCTGCCGCTGGACGGCCGCCTCACCGACCTGCCGACCTTCGCCAAGCTGGCGGAAGAGGGCATGGACCTGCTGCTGGTGGACTCCACCAACGCCGAGGTCCCCGGCTTCATCCCGCACGAGCGGGACATCTCGGCGGCGCTGCGGAACGTGTTCGCGAACGCCGACAAGCGCATCATCGTCGCCTCCTTCGCCAGCCACGTGCACCGCATCCAGCAGGTGCTGGACGCCGCGCACGAGTACAAGCGCAAGGTCGCCTTCGTCGGCCGCTCGATGGTCCGCAACATGGGCATCGCCCGCGACCTCGGCTACCTGAAGGTCCCCGGCAACATGATCGTGGACGTCAAGCAGCTGGACGACCTCCCGGACAAGGAGGTCGTGCTCATCTGCACCGGCTCGCAGGGCGAGCCGATGGCCGCGCTGTCCCGGATGGCCAACCGCGACCACCAGATCCGGATCGTCGAGGGCGACACCGTCGTCCTGGCCTCCTCGCTCATCCCGGGCAACGAGAACGCCGTCTACCGGGTGATCAACGGCCTGACCCGCTGGGGTGCCAAGGTCGTGCACAAGGGCAATGCCAAGGTGCACGTCTCCGGCCACGCCTCGGCCGGTGAGCTGCTCTACTTCTTCAACATCTGCAAGCCGCGCAACCTGATGCCGGTCCACGGCGAGTGGCGCCACCTGCGGGCGGCCGCCGAGCTGGGCATCGCCACCGGTGTGCCGCGCAACCGCGTGGTCATCGCCGAGGACGGCGTCTGCGTCGACCTGGAGAAGGGCGTCGCCCGGATCGTCGGCAAGGTCCAGGCCGGGTACGTCTACGTGGACGGCGCCTCGGTCGGCGACATCACCGAGGCCTCGCTCAAGGACCGCAAGATCCTCGGCGAGGAGGGTTTCATCTCGGTCTTCGTCGCGGTCGACTCGACCAACGGGAAGATCGTCGGTGGTCCGACCATCCAGGCCCGCGGCTCCGGCATCGAGGACAACGCGTTCGTCCCGGTCGTCACCAAGCTCCAGGAGGCCCTGGACCGCTCGGCGAGCGACGGCGTGCTGGAGCCCCGCCAGGTGCAGCAGCTCGTCCGCCGGACCATCGGCAAGTGGGTCGCGGACAACTACCGCCGCCGGCCGATGATCCTGCCGGTCGTGGTCGAGGTCTGAGCCTCGTCCTGCCCCGACTGAGGTCGGTTTGACGTGGGGCGACCCGGTGCGTAGTGTTCTCCGGGTTGCCCCACGGGACGAGCCCCAAGGGAGTTCTCGAATCTGAATTCGAGAATGACCGGGAAAACGGACCGAGAAACTCTGGTAGAGTTCGGGAGCGCCGAAAGGCGAAAGCGAT
>NZ_JAFLNG010000869.1 GCF_017427025.1 Streptomyces sp. FH025 | reverse complement strand
CCGACACCCCCGAGTCCTGCGACGACCAGCTCGGCCGGCTCCTGCTGCGGATCGAGCAGTTGGAGACCCGCTTCGCCGACGCCGACCCGGCGCTCGGCGAGCAGCTCGCCGACCGGCGCACCGAGATCCACGACGCGCTCACCGCCCGCCGCCAGCACCTGCTGGAGGAACGGGCCCGCCGCGCCGACCGGCTGGCCACCTCCGCCGAGCGCATCCTCGACACCCTGCACCGGCGGCTGGCCGCCCTCGGCACCGCCGCCGAGATCGACGCCGCCCTGGCCGCCGACCCGACCGCCGTCAAACTCCGCGACCTCGCACGCCAGTTGACCGAGCTCGGCGACCGGGTCCGGGCCGAGGAGCTGACCGGACGGCTGCGCGCCGCCCGCAGCCGCGCCCACCGGGCGCTGCGCGACCGCGCCGAACTCGCCGGGGACGGCCCCGGCACCCTACGGCTGGGCCGCCACCTGTTCGCGGTCACCACCCAGCGACCCGAGCTCACCCTGCTCCCCTGGCGCGGCCGCCCCGCCTTCACCCTCACCGGCACCGACTACCGCTCCCCCGTCACCGACCCGGCCTTCGCCGCCACCGAACGCTACTGGGCGCGCCCCCTGCCCTCGGAGACGCCCGGGCTGTACCGGGCCGAGTACCTGGCGGCCAGCCTGCTGCTCGCGGCCGAGCCGGGCGCGCTGTCGGCGGACGGCGATCTGCTGGAGTACGTCCGGCGGGCCGCCGAGCAGCGCCCGGACGAGGGCTACCAGCGCGGGGTGCACGACCACGACGCGGCGCTGGTGCTCCGAGCGCTGCTCGAACTCGGCGCGGAGGCCGGCCTGTTGCGCCACCCGGCGACCGCCCGGGCGGCGGCCCAGCTGTACTGGGCGCACGGCACGGACCCTCGCCAGCGGCTGGTCTGGCACACCCGGGCCCGCTCGCTCGGGCTCGCCCGGCAGGCGTACGGCGGCGCCCTGTCGGCACTGGACGCGCTGGCGGCCGAACTCTCGGAGGCCGTGGCGGAGTTCGTACCGGGAGCGACGGGAGCCGGGGAGTACCTGGTGGCCGAACTGGCCACCGGTGAGCCCTCCTTCGCCTTCTCGGCGGGCGCCGGCACGCTGCTCGACAAGTTCCACGCCGCGCCCGAGTCGGCGGGCCTGACGGAGGCGCTCGCCGCACTGCCGGAGGAGCCCTCGCTGCTGCCCGTACGGCGCCAACTCGCGGACGCCTGGCTGGAGTCGGCCGCGCCCGACGCCGACCGGGGCGACCTCGCGGAGGCCGCCGCCGTCCTGCTCTGCCCGTCACTGCCGCGCCGGCCGGCCGAGGGGGCGGTCGGCACCCGGCTGACCGGGCTGCTCGGCGACCACCCCCGGCTGGCGGGCGGCGAACTCGACCTTCGGCTCGACGAACTGCTCTCCACGGTCCGGGAGTTCGAGGCCGTCGAGGTGCCCGGCTACCGCGCCTACCAGCGACTGCGCAGCGAGCTGCTGGCCGCCGAGCACGCCCGACTGCGGCTGGACCAGTACCGGCCCGCGGCGCTGGGCGGCTTCGTCCGCAACCGGCTGATCGACCAGGTGTACCTGCCGCTGGTCGGCGACAACCTCGCCAAGCAGCTCGGCACGGTCGGCTCCGCCGGGCCGGTGGACCGCAGCGGCCTGCTGCTCCTGGTCTCCCCGCCCGGCTACGGCAAGACCACCCTGGTCGAGTACCTCGCCGAGCGGCTCGGCCTGCTGCTGGTCAGCGTCAGCGGCCCGGCGCTCGGCCACCACGTCACCTCGCTGGACCCCGCCGAGGCCCCCGACGCCACCGCCCGGCGCGAGGTCGAGAAGCTCAACTTCGCCCTGCACGCGGGCGACAACGTGCTGCTCCACCTGGACGACGTGCAGCACACCTCGCCCGAGTTCCTCCAGCGCTTCATCCCGCTGTGCGACGCCCAGCGCCGGATCGACGGCGTCTGGGACGGCGAGGCCCGCGAGTGGGACCTCCGCGGCAAGCGCTTCGCGGTGGTGATGGCCGCCAACCCGTACACCGAGTCCGGCCGGCTCTTCCGGCTGCCCGACATGCTCGCCAACCGCGCCGACGTGTGGAACCTCGGCGACGCCGTCGCCGGGCGCGAGGACCTGTTCGCGCTCAGCTTCGTCGAGAACGCCCTGCCCGCCAGCCCGCACCTGGCCCCGCTCGCCACCGCCGACCGCGCCGACCTGGACACCCTGCTCGCCCGTGCCTCCGGCACCCCGGGCGGCGGAGGGCCCGGGTGGCGGCCGCGGCGGCTTCGGCGAGCGAGGTGGTCGAGTGGGTGTGCAGGTCGGCGGCGGCGAGTTCCTCGGCGCGGGCGCAGCGGGCGATGTGGTCGTGGGCGCTCTCCAGGGCGGTGCGCTGCTGGACGAGCAGGTCGAGGATCTCGGCCTGGGTGCGTTCGCGCTGCTGCTCGACGGCCTGGCGTTCGGCGGTGGTCTGGAGCATGCGGCGCAGTCCGCCGCGCAGGCCCGGTTCGGCGGCCGGGGGCGTTTCGTAGCGGGCGGTCAGGGCGTCGACGTACTGGCGGTGGTGGGCGGCGCGTTCGCGGGCGGCGGCCATGTCGGCACGGGCCTCGGCGAGGGCCGTACGGGCCCGGGGGATGCGCTGGGTCGCGGCCTGGTGGGCGGCTTCGGCGGCGAGGGTGGCGGTTGCGGCGGTGACGGCGGCCGTGGTGGCCTCGGTGTGGAGGGCCTCGGCGGCCGTCACCCGCTGCTCGGCGCGGGCGACGGCGGCGTGCAGGGCGTCGATGCGCTCCCGGCCGTGTCCTGACGCGGTGTCCGCCAGGGC
>NZ_JAFLNG010000868.1 GCF_017427025.1 Streptomyces sp. FH025 | reverse complement strand
ACCAGGAGGCGAGGGTGCGGGCGTAGTCCTCGGCCGAGGCGGTGAGCGCGACCATCGAGAAGTACGGATCGCAGGCGGCGGCGATCTCGGTCAGCCGGGGCAGTCTGGCACTCGGGAAGACCTCGTTGCCGACGAAAACGCCGATCGGACCGGAGCCGTCGGCGGCGTCGTCGTAGGTGATGGTCTGGAGGGACATCCGGCCTCCGGGGCGCAGCCAGCGGTGGCAGGAGTCGAAGTAGCGGGCGTAGACGCCGAGCCGTTCGGCGCGGGTCATCCCGGCGGCGGCGAAGTGCTCGAAGGCGCCCATCGCGACGATCGCGTCGTACGGCCGACCGGGCTCGTGGTCCTCCCAGCTCTCCAGTCGCGGCTCGGCGCCGGGCAGGGCGCGGGCGGTGAGGAAGTCGTACTGGGCACGGGAGATGGTCAGGCCGGTGGCGTGGGCGATCCGGTCGTCGCGGCTCGCGTGCGCCAGCATCGCGCCCCAGCCGCAGCCGACGTCGAGCAACCGCAGGCCGTCCCCGGGGCGGGCGCCGACCAGGACGAGGTGGTGGTCGAGCTTGGCCCGCTGGGCGCGGGGCAGCGCGGTGGCGTCCGGTTCCGTACGCGGGATGCCGTCCCACTTGGCGGCGGTGTAGGCGAGGGTCTCGTCGAGCCAGAGGGCGTAGAAGTCGTTGCCCAGGTCGTAGTGGAACTCGATGTCGGCGGCACTGGTGCCTGCGGTAGCGATCCTCACGGACCGTGATCGTCGCGGAACGGCGAGTGGCCGCGCAAGTTCACCTCACCCGTTCAGGTGAGCCGGTCTCGCGGCCCTGACCTGGTCCCGTGTCAGTGGCCGGTCGGCCGCCGGCACACCCTCCCGAGCGGGGCGCGCGGGCCGCCTGGACGGCAACGACAACGGTCACCAGTACAGCCTTTGGATCTTTGTCGATTCTGCGGTTCACTTCGAGTGCGGGGCGATCGCACCCCGTCACCATCCACCCGTGCACCCAGAGAGGGCTTCGATGGCCGGGCACGAGCATTCCCACGATGATCATGCGCATGACCAGCAGCACTCGCACGGGCACGGCGGGCACGGCCACGGGCACGGCGGGCACGGGCACGGGCACGGCGGGCACGGGCACGGCGGCCACTCGCACGGCGTGGCCGCCGACGCCGACCGCCGCTGGCTGGTCAGCGCCCTCGTCCTGATCGTCGTCTTCATGGCCGGCGAGGTCGTGGTCGGCTTCGCCGCCCGGTCACTGGCCCTGATCTCCGACGCGGCGCACATGCTCACCGACGCCGCCTCGATCGTGCTCGCCCTGGTCGCGATGCGGCTGGCCGCCCGGCCGGCCCGCGGCGGCTACACGTACGGGCTCAAGCGCGCCGAGATCCTCTCCGCGCAGGCCAACGGCGTGACCCTGCTGGTGCTGTCGGCCTGGCTGGGCTACGAGGCGGTCCAGCGGCTGATCGAGCCGCCGCAGGTCACCGGCTCGCTGGTGCTGGTCACCGCGCTGATCGGGATCGTGGTCAACGTGGCCGCGGCCTGGTGCATGTCGAAGGCCAACCGCAGTTCGCTGAACGTCGAGGGCGCCTTCCAGCACGTGCTCACCGACCTGTACGCGTTCATCGCCACCGCCGTCGCCGGCGCGGTCATGCTGACCACCGGCTTCGCCCGCGCCGACGCCATCGCCTCGCTGATCGTCGTCGCGCTGATGCTCAAGGCCGGCATCGGGCTGGTCCGGGACTCCGGACGGATCTTCCTGGAGGCCGCCCCGGCCGGGATCGACCCTGACGCCGTGGCCGACCGGCTGGTCACCGAGCCACTGGTCGAGGAGATCCACGACCTGCACATCTGGGAGATCACCTCCAACCAGCCGGCCCTGTCCGCGCACATCCTGGTCACCCCCGGCGGCGACTGCCACGCCGTCCGGCGCGGGCTGCAGCACCGGCTGGCGAAGGAGTACGGCATCACCCACAGCACGCTCCAGGTCGACCACGTCGGCGAGGACGAGGCGGGCGCGCTCCTACAGATCGTCACCCCGGGCGAGTCCGCCGCCGAACACTGCGCCGACGCGCACGGCCCGGTGCACCGCGCGGGACCGCACGAGCACTGAGAGCCCGGTCCTCGTCACCCCGATGCGGCATGATCTGAGACGTGACCGCACCGCGACTGATGCTGCTCGACTCCGCCAGCCTGTACTTCCGGGCCTACTTCGGCGTACCGGACACCCTGCGCTCCCCGCAGGGCGAGCCGGTCAACGCCGTCCGCGGCCTGCTGGACTTCATCGCCCGGCTGGTCCAGGACCACCGCCCCGACCAGTTGGTGGCCTGCATGGACGCCGACTGGCGCCCGCAGTGGCGGGTGGACCTCGTCCCCTCGTACAAGACCCACCGGGTCGCCGAGGCGGCCGAGGACGGCGAGGAGGAGGTGCCCGACACGCTCGCCCCGCAGGTCCCGGTGATCGAGCAGGTGCTGGACGCGCTCGGCATCGCCCGGGTCGGCTCCCCCGGCTACGAGGCGGACGACGTGATCGGCACCCTCACCGCCCGCGCGAAGGGCCCGGTGCAGATCGTCACCGGCGACCGCGACCTGTTCCAACTGGTCGACGACGCCCGCGGGATCACCGTGCTCTACCCGGTCAAGGGCATGGGCAACCTGCAAGTCACCGACGACGCGCTGCTGCTGGAGAAGTACGGCGTGCGCGGCGCGCAGTACGCCGACATGGCCGCCCTGCGCGGGGACCCGTCCGACGGCCTGCCCGGGGTCAAGGGCGTCGGCGAGAAGACCGCCGCCCAGCTGATCAACGAGTACGGCGA
>NZ_JAFLNG010000867.1 GCF_017427025.1 Streptomyces sp. FH025 | reverse complement strand
TGGGGTGGTACCGACCCGGGCGACGCCGGCCCGCCGGCCGATGCCCTGCTGTTCGTTGAGCAGGAGGGTGGTGGCGATGCTGATGCCGACGACGGTGGACATCGCCATCGCGGCGCCGGAGAAGCGCAGGGTGGGCAGCCGGAACCGGCCGCCGAACGGGCGCGGCCGCCCGTGCCGACCGTGTCGTGCGGGCTCGTGCTGGACGTCCCGCGCGATGCTCTCGCGCGCAGCCACCGGACCCCTCCCTCCCCGAAGTCGCCGTCGCGTCGCCGTATTCTCCCACGGGCCGCCCCCGGGCCCGGATCCGGCCGTCGCGGGCCGGTCGCCGGCGCGGGCCCGCGCCGGGAGGGGGAGAGCGTACCAGCGGGTGCCCGCACCGTGGACGGAATCCATCCATTTTCCGGACATCCGCACGACAGGCGGAAGTTGACGGACAGTCGGAGACCCCGGGTAAGGGGCGGCCAGGCTGCACGGGGATTATTGCAACCCCCTTGCAACCCTTGCCCACAGGGCCCGGGTGGCGCAGGCTGATGGCATCCCGCGCCGTTCCCGGAGAGACCGTCATGTCGCCCGACCCGCTGTCCGCAGCCTCCAGTGCACCCCTCGCCGCCACCCCCACGGGCGGCGATGGGGCCGGCTCCACCGCCGCTCCGGCGGCGGTGGAGGAGGTGCTGATGCTGCGGATCTCCCTGGGCGAGGACGTGGTCGGGGAGGTGCGCACCCGGTTCCGCTTCGACGCTTCGCGCCCGTACGAGGTGCTGCTGACCTTCCATCTGGGGCGTCCCGACGAGGCGGACTGGGTGTTCTCCCGCGACCTGCTGCGCGAGGGCCTGCGCGCGCTGAGCGGGCAGGGCGACGTCAAGCTGTGGCCGGCCTACTGCCCCTGTCACGGTTCGACGTTGCACCTGGCGCTGGAGTCCCCGCACGGCAGCGCGCTGCTGGAGGCCTCCAAGCCCCGGGTGCAGGCCTGGCTGGACCGCACCTACGCGCTGGTCTCCGTCGAGGAGGAGCGCGGCTGCGGCCCCACCGACTCCCAGCTGGCCGCGCTGCTCGCGGACGGCTGAGCGGCGACCGCCCCGCCCCCGGCGGGCCACGGCTGCGGAAGGGGCGCCACGGCGCCCGGCAGCCGTGCCGTGCCCGCCGCCAGCCCGGCCCGCAGCCGCCGGACGGCCGGGGCGGTGGAGGAGGGCAGCAGATCGTACGGATCCTCCGGCCCCTCCACGGTGACCAGCACCGAGTCGGCGAAACGATACGGCCGGTGGGCCAGCAGGCCGCCCAGGTAGCGGCGCAGCCGGGAGAGCTCGGCCCGGACCGTGACCGTCCGCCCGGCGTCGCCGAACAGCGCCTCGGCGAGCTGGGCCGCGGTGCTGCCCTCGGGGGCGGTGGCGAGCAACAGCAGCAGTTCGGCGTGGCGCGGGCTGACCGGGTGTGACCAGCTGTCGGCCGCGCCCCGGACGGACAGCTCGGGGCGGTCCGGGCGGCGCAGGTCGAGTCGGAGCCGGGCGCCCTCGGCCTGTTCGGCGCTCACCGTGCCGGAGCCGTCCTCCTCGGGCGGGCGGACCGGGCGCACCAGCCAGCCGTCGCCGAGCGGTTCCAGCACGCACTCGCCGAGGCCCGGCACCCACTGCACGGCAGCCGGGGCCCAGCCCTCGCTGGGCACGGGCAGCCGGTTGGGCGGCGGGAGCCCGGCCGCGGCGGCCGTCCAGCCGGCCGCGTCCACCACCAGGGCCGGGCCACCGACCCGGGCGAGCAGCGGGGCGGCCAGGGTGCGCAGGTGGTGCAGCGCCTCCAGCCGGTGGGCGCGCAGTTCGGTCTCGGCGAGCCGGGCGGCGGTGGCGGTGAGCTGGAGCAGGTGCGGGCGGGCGCTGTGGGCCGGGGCGCTGAGATTGATCGCGCCGACCACCCGGCCGGTGGCCGGGTCGTGCACGGGCGCGGCCATGCACGTCCAGGTGTGGTGGCTGCGCAGGTAGTGCTCGGCGGAGTGGACGTGCATCGGGCGCTGGGCGCGCAGGGCGACGGCGATGCCGTTGGTGCCGACGGTCTCCTCCAGCCAGCGGGCACCGGTGACGAAGCCGATCCGGTCGGCGCTGCGCCGCAGGCCGCGTTCGCCGTCCTGCCAGAGGACGTGGCCCTCGGCGTCGGCGACGGTGAGGATCAGCGGGGCCTGGTCGACGGCCCCGAGCAGGGTGTCGCGCAGCACCGGGACGATGGCGTCGAGCCCGCTGGTCCGGCGGCGGTGCTCCAGTTCGGCGGGACCGAGCAGGACGGTGGCGGCGCCGGCGTCGGGGTCGAGGCCGAGGCGGCGCAGCCGGGCCCAGGAGTCGCCTATCTCCGGCCGGAGGTCGAGCAGGCCGGAGCCGCCGGCCTCGGGGTGGGCGAGTTCGCGGGCGGCGGCGTCGGCGAGGGTCCGCTCGTGGACCTTGGCCAGTTCCGCCGCGGTCGGCGGGGTGCGGCGCTCTGGTCGTCGGGACTGCCGTCCGGTCTGCCGCACTCGCGTTGCTCCTCGCCGCCGTTCGAGGACGCGCCGGGGCCGACGCGCTGACGAAAGCGTACGGGGGAGGTGGGCGTGTGGGGACGGTGTCCGCCAACTCGTCGTACCGCTCGGTACGGAAACCGTTCGGGGCCCTCCCCGGTGGCCGTCCGCGCCGGTACGCCCCGGGGTGTCAGCGCTCCGCGCCGGGCTCGTGCTGGGCGGCCTCGACGGTGTGGTGCAGGTCGGCGGTGGCCTCCAGGGTGGCGCCGGCGCTGAGGGCCAGGCAGGCGGCCAGGGCCAGGGCGACGGCCCGCAGCCGGGTGCC
>NZ_JAFLNG010000866.1 GCF_017427025.1 Streptomyces sp. FH025 | reverse complement strand
GCGAGATGAACACCAGCCCGACGCCGGTCCGTTGGCGCAGGTCGGCGAGGAGGTTGAGGATCTGCGCCTGGACCGAGACGTCCAGTGCGGAGGTCGGCTCGTCGGCGACCAGCACCTGCGGGTCGACGGCGAGGGCCCGCGCGATCGCGACCCGCTGGCGCTGGCCGCCGGAGAGGCGGTGCGGCCGGGCGTCGAGCACCGCCTCGGGCAGGCCGACCAGCTCGCACAGCCCGCGCGGATCGCGGTCCCGCAGGCCATGGGTGGCCAGCGGTTCGGCCAGCGCCTCGCGCACGGTCATCCGGGGGCTGAGCGAGGCGTACGGGTCCTGGAACACCAGCTGGACCTTGCGCCGCAGTTCGCGTTCCTCGGCGCGGCCGGCCTCGGCCCAGGAGCGGCCGGCCACCCGCACCGTCCCGGCCTGCGGGGTCAGCAGTCCGAGCAGCGCGCGGGCCAGGGTGGACTTCCCGGAGCCGGACTCGCCGATCACTCCCACCGCCCGGCCGGGCGCGGCGCTCAGACTCACGCCCTCCAGGGCCGGGGGCCGGCGCCGGCCGTAGCGGACGGTGAGCTCCTCGGCGACCAGGACGGGCTCGGCGGCCCTCTCCACGCGCCGCTCCTGAATTTCCTGACGTTCCGTCACTTCCAGTCGATTCACCGGGAGATGGCAGGAGAAGCCGGAATCGGCGGTGCCCGACCACTGCGGCGCGCCGGTGGCACACCGGTCGACGGCGGCCGCGCAGCGCGGTGCGAAGGCACAGCCCGGCGGCGCCTCGCCGGCCGCCGGGGGCCGCCCGCCGATGACGGTGAGCGGCGCGCCGGGCGGGCCGTCCAGCCGGGGCACCCCGGCCAGCAGCCCCGCGGTGTACCGGTGCCGGGGGCCGGCCAACAGCTCGGCGGTGGGGGCCCGTTCGACGATCCGCCCGGCGTACATCACCTGGACGGTGTCGCAGCTGCGGGCCACCACGCCCAGGTCGTGGGTGATCAGCAGGACGGCCGTGCCGGTCTCGTCGCGCAGCCGGACCAGCAGGTCCAGGATCTCCACCCGGGTGCTGGGGTCGAGCGCCGTGGTCGGTTCGTCGGCGATCAGCAGCTCGGGCCGGTTGGCCATCGCCATCGCGATCAGCACCCGCTGGCGCATGCCCCCGGAGAACTCGTGCGGCCGGTCGTGGTAGCGGCGGGCGGGCCCGTCGATGCCGACCAGGCCGAGGAGTTCGAGCGCCCGGGCGCGGGCCTCGCGGCGGCCGGCGCCGTGCACCAGGGCGGCCTCGGCGAGCTGGCGGCCGACCGGCATCCGGGGATTGAGGTAGGCCAGCGGGTCCTGGAAGACCATGCCGATCCGGCGTCCCCGCACCGCCCGTACGGCGGGCTCGGGCAGGGCGAGCAGGTCGGTGCCGTCGAAGCGGACGGTGCCGGCGGTGGTGCGGCAGCCCGGCGGGAGCATCCGGTTGACGGCCAGGGCGGTGAGCGTCTTGCCCGAGCCGGACTCGCCGACCAGGCCCAGGATCTCGCCCGGCCGCACGGTGAAGTCCACCCCGCGCACCGCTTCGGCGCCGCCCGCCTCCACGCGCAGTCCGCGCACCTCCAGCAGGGGCTCCGTCCGAAGGTGGTGAGCGGCGGCCGAGGCCCGGTCGGTGTCGGTCGCGGTCACCGCAGTCTCTCCCGGTTGAACGAGTCGGCGAGCAGGGTCAGGCCGAACACCAGCAGGCCGAGCAGGACGACCGGCGTCAGGGCGTAACCCGGCTGGAGGAACAGGTACTTGGAGCCCGCGTTGATCATCGCCCCGAGCGAGGGAGCGGGCGGCTGGACGCCGAGGCCGAGCACGCTCAGGCCGCCCTCGATCTTGACCGCGTGCGCCATCGCCACGGCCAGCAGCGCGGTGGTCGCGTCGACGACGTTCGGCAGCACGTGGCGGCGCAGGATCCGTCCGCGCGGCACCCCGAGCACCCGGGCGGCCACCACGTGGTCGCGGGCGAGCTGGCCGAGCAGGGCCGCCCGCGCCTGGCGCCCGAAGGAGGGCAGCGCGCTCAGCACGATGGTGGCCACCACGGTGCCGGTTCCCGGGCGCACCAGCAGGGCGAGCGCGAGTCCGAGCAGCAGGCCGTGCAGCCCGAGCAGCAGGTCGAACAGCCGTTGGACGAGTTCGCCGAGCCGCCGGTTCAGGCCGCCGAGCAGCCCCAGCAGCGTGCCGAGCACGGCGGCCGCCGGTACGGCGAGCAGGCAGACCAGCAGCTCGGTGCGGACTCCGGCCAGCGCCCGGGCCAGCAGGTCGCGCCCGACCTCGTCCGTCCCCAGCGGGTGGTCCCAGGAGGGCCCGGCCAGGGCGTCCCGGCCCTGCCGGTAGGGGTCCGTGCCGAGCAGCAGCGGGCCGAGCAGTCCCAGCAGCACGACCAGGAGCACCAGGAGCGCACCGGTGCGTCCGCGCGGGGTGCGCAGTGCGGGCGGGAGCGGGAGCCGCAGCCATGGGCGGCGCCGCCCGGAGGCGGTGGAGGCGGCGGTGGCGGTCATCGGGCCTCCCCCGTTCCGGCGCGGGCGATCCGCGGGTCGAGCCGGCCGACGAGCAGCTCCGAGCCGAGCTGGACGAGGACGGCGACCGCGATCGCGAGCATGATCAGGGTCTGGGCGACGGGGTAGTCCCGCTGGTTGATGGCGTCCAGCAGCAGCTGGCCGAGGCCGTGCCGGGCGAAGAGCTGTTCGGCGACCACCGCGCCGCCCAGCAACTCGCCCAGGTGCAGGCCGAATTCGACGCAGAACGGCGCCAGGCTGTTGGGCAGCACGTGCCGCGCCAGCACGCGCCGGGGC
>NZ_JAFLNG010000865.1 GCF_017427025.1 Streptomyces sp. FH025 | reverse complement strand
CATGCCACAGACGACCCAGCAGGACAGCGGCCGAGGCCTCTGGTACGGCCTCGCGGCCTACGGGATGTGGGGGCTCTTCCCGCTCTTCTGGCCGCTCCTGGAGCCCGGAGCCGCCGACGACATCCTGGCCAACCGGATGGTCTGGTCCCTGGTCGCGGTGGTGCTGATGCTGGTCGCCCAGCGGCACTGGAGCTGGATACGCCCGCTGCTGCGCCAGCCCCGCCGGCTCGCCATGCTGGCCGGCGCGGCCGCGGTGATCTCGATCAACTGGGGCGTCTACATCTGGGGCGTCAACGCCGGGCACGTCGTCGAGACCAGCCTCGGCTACTTCATCAACCCCCTGGTCACCATCGCCTTCGGCGTCCTGGTGCTCAAGGAGCGGCTGCGCCGGGCGCAGTGGACGGCCGTCGGCATCGGCGCGCTCGCCGTCACGGTGCTGACCGTCGCGTACGGGCGGCTGCCCTGGATCGCGCTCACCCTGGCGCTCTCCTTCGCCACCTACGGCCTGCTGAAGAAGCAGGTCGGGCTGAGCGGGCTGGAGAGCCTCGCGGCGGAGAGCGCCTTCATGTTCCCCTTCGCCCTGGGCTACCTCGTCTACCTGGAGGTCAGCGGCCGCGGCACCTTCGGGCACACGGTCGCCGGCTCGTACGGCTGGGGGCACTCGGGGCTGCTGATGCTCAGCGGGGTGATCACCGCGATCCCGCTGCTGTTCTTCGGCGCGGCGGCGGTGCGGGTGCCGCTGACCGTGCTCGGGCTGTTGCAGTACCTGGCACCGGTGTTCCAGTTCCTGATCGGCGTCGCGGTGGTCCACGAGTCGATGCCGCCCGCGCGCTGGGCCGGCTTCGGCCTGGTCTGGGCCGCGCTGGCGGTGCTCACCTGGGACGCGCTGCGCCAGGTGCGGCTCGACCGCGCCGGGCGGGCTGCGGCTGCGGCCGCGGCCTCGCCGCAGCCCGCCCCGGCGCGGGAGAGCGTCACGGGCTGATGCCGGTCATGCGGTGATGCCTTTCACGCGCTGATGTCGCGGCTGGTGAACCGTGACCAGGCCGCCGAGCCGAACACCGCGACGTAGACGGCCTGCAACCCGAGGTCCTTCCACACGCCGTCCCAGTACATCGGAGCGCGCAGCAGGTCCGCGAAGCTCAGCCAGTAGTGGGTGAACAGGAACGGCCGGATCGCGTCCAGCTGCGGGAAGGCGTCCAGGATCTGCACCGTGATCACCAGCCCGACGGTCGCGGCCATCGCCGCGATGCCGCTGCCGGTGAGGGTGGAGACGAACAGCCCGATCGCCACCAGCCCGGCCAGCGAGACCGCGACCACCGCGGCCACCAGCACCGCCCGCAGCAGCGCGTCGGCGAGACCGATGGTGTCCCCGGAGATCAGCGTGACCTCGCCGAGCGGGAACAGCGCGGCACCGGTGGCCAGCGCCGCCACCGCGACCGCCGCCGTGGCGGCCAGGCAGAACACCAGCCCGGCGGTGAACTTGGCGGCCAGCAGCCTGGTCCGTCCGGCCGGGGCGACCAGCAGGTAGCGCAGCGTCCCGGTGGCCGCCTCGCCCGCCACCGAGTCCCCGGCCACCACACCGACGGTCATCGGCAGGAAGACCGGCAGCGCGACGGCCAGCGCGGTGAAGACCAGGAACAGCCCGTTCTGCGTGGTCTGCGCGATGAAGCTCGGTCCGCCGCCGCCTTCGTGCGGGCTGTCGGTGTTGAGCTTGACCACCACCCCGATCAGCACCGGCAGCACCGCGAGGATGCCCAGCAGCACCTTGGTGCGCAGCCGGCGGAAGGTCAGGTGCAGCTCGTTGCGGAACAGCGCCAGGAAGCCGGA
This sequence comes from Streptomyces sp. FH025, assembly GCF_017427025.1. Lineage (GTDB taxonomy): Bacteria > Actinomycetota > Actinomycetes > Streptomycetales > Streptomycetaceae > Kitasatospora. Next base: position 972 of record NZ_JAFLNG010000865.1, on the reverse strand, counting down.
CGCGCTCGGCGGACGCCGGCCCGTGGCGATCGGCGGCGCCGCGATCTTCGGCGCATCGGCCTGCGCCGTCTCAGCCTGCGACATCGAAGCCCTCCCCGGTCAGCGCCACGAAGGCGTCCTCCAACGTGCCCCGCTCCAGGCCGAAGCCGTACACCCGCACCCCGGCCTCGACCAGCGCCGAGCACAGCTTGGGCAGCGCGTCCTCGCCCCGGTCGCCCGGCTCGCCGTCCACCCGGCCCTCGCCGGTCACCAGCGAGCCCACCCCGTGGGCGGCCAGCACCTCGGCGGCCCGCGCGGTGTCCGGGGTGCGGACCACCAGTCGGCCCTGCGCCCGGGCGGCCAGTTCGGCGACGGTGCCCTGCACCACCAGTCGGCCCCGGGACATCACCGCCGCGTGGGTGCAGACCTGCTCGATCTCGTCCAGCAGGTGCGAGGAGAGGAACACGGTGGTGCCCTCCGCCGCGACCTCCCGCACCAGGGTGCGGATCTCCCGCATGCCCTGCGGGTCCAGGCCGTTGGTCGGCTCGTCCAGCACCAGCAGTTCGCGCGGTTGCAGCAGCGCGGAGGCCAGGCCCAGGCGCTGCTTCATGCCCAGTGAGTAGGCGCGGGCCTTCTTGCCGGCCGCGGCGCCCAGGCCGACCCGCTCCAGGGCGGCGTCGACCCGGCGGCTGCGGGTGCGCGGGTCGGCGGTCGGGTCGGCGGAGTCGAAGCGGACCAGGTTGTCCCGGCCGGAGAGGAAGCCGTACAGCGCCGGGCCCTCGATCAGTGCGCCCACCCGGGGCAGCACGGTGGCGACGGACTGCGGCATCGGCTCGCCGAGGACGGCGGCCGCGCCGGAGGTGGGGGCGATCAGGCCCATCAGCATGCGGATGGTGGTGGTCTTGCCGGAGCCGTTGGGGCCGAGGAAGCCGAAGACGGAGCCGCGCGGCACGGTCAGGTCCAGGCCGTCCACGGCGAGCTGGCCGCCCCGGA
>NZ_JAFLNG010000864.1 GCF_017427025.1 Streptomyces sp. FH025 | reverse complement strand
GTGCGGCCCGCGTGCTCGCGCGCGGCGACGGCGCAGTCGGCGAGGTCGGGGTGCGTCAGCAGGGCGGCCTCGACCTCGCCGGGTTCGATCCGGAACCCCCGGATCTTGACCTGCTCGTCGGCCCGTCCGAGGAACTCCAGCTGCCCGTCCGCGTCCCAGCGGGCCAGGTCGCCGGTGCGGTACATCCGGGTGCCCGGGGCACCGAACGGGTCGGCGAGGAAGCGGGTGGCGGTCAGCCCGGGGCGGCCCAGGTAGCCGCGGGCCACCTGCGCCCCGGCCAGGTACAGCTCCCCCGGCATCCCGGGCGGCACCGGCCGCAGGGCGCCGTCGAGCACGTACGCGCGCAGGCCCCGGCCGGGGCGGCCGATCACCGGGCGCTCGGGGTGGTCGGCGCAGCGGGCGTAGGCGGCGTCGACGGTGCACTCGGTGGGCCCGTACAGGTTGTAGGCGGTGACGCCGAGTTCGGCGTGCGCCGAGCACAGCTCCCGCCAGGTGGCGGCGGGGACGGCCTCGCCTCCGATCAGCAGCAGGCGCGGGTGATGCGGGCCGGGCGCGAGGAGTCCGGCGGCGGTGAGTTCGCGCAGGAAGGAGGGGGTGACGTTGACCACGTCGAGTCGCTGGTCGACGATCCGGGCGCAGAAGGCCTGCGGGTCCAGCCGGACGTCCTCGTCGATCAGGTGGAGCTCCTGACCGAACACCAGCAGCAGCAGTCCCTCCCAGCTGGTGTCGAAGGACAAGGAGGCGCTGAGCGCGACCCGCAGCCGGCTGCCGTCGGCGGTGCGCGGGGCGAGCAGCTCCTCCCGGTGGTCGCGGCAGAGGTTGGTCAGTTGGCGGTGCTCGACCACGACGCCCTTGGGGCGGCCGGTCGAACCGGAGGTGTGGATGAGGTAGGCGGCGTGCTGCGGCAGCAGTGGGCCCGTCCGCTCGGCGTCGGTCAGGTCGTGGCCGGGCAGCGCCTCCCAGGGCACCTCGCGCAGGGTCTGCTCGGTCAGCACCGTCCGGGGCCGGGTGTCGTCGAGCAGCAGGGCGGCCCGCTCGGCGGGCAGGTCCGGGTCGACGAACTGCAGGGCGGCGCCCGCCTTGAGGACGCCGAACAGGGCGACCACCAGGTCCGAGGTGCGCGGCAGCCGCACCGCGACCACCTGTTCCGGGCCGGCGCCGAGGGCGGCGAGGTGGCGGGCGAGCCGGTTGGCCCGGGCGTTGAGGGCGGCGAAGTCGAGGGTGGCGTCCCGGGCGACCAGGGCGGTGGCGTGCGGGGTGCGGGCGGCCTGCGCCTCGAACAGGGCGGTGAAGGTGGTGTCCGGCCCGGCCGACGACTCGGGCAGCGGCTCGCCCCGCCCCTGGGCCAGTACCCGGTGCCGTTCCTCGGCCGTCATCAGCGGCAGCGCGCCGACCGGCGTGTCCGGCGCCTCGGCGGCGGCCGCCAGCAGGGTGCCCAGCCAGTCGGCCAGGCCCTCGGCGGTGCGTGCGTCGAACAGCCCGGTGCTGTACTCCAGGTAGCCGGTCAGGCCGCCGTCGCGTTCGACGAAGTCGAAGGAGAGGTCGAAGGTGGCGTTCCGGACCGGCGGGGTCACCGGCTCCACCGTCAGGCCCGGCAGCCGCGGCGCCTCGGCGCCGAGGTTGTGCAGGGCGACCATGACCTGGAACAGCGGGGTGCGGCTGGTGTCGCGCTCCGGCTGGAGGGCGTCCACCAGCCGTTCGAAGGGCACCTCCTGGTGGGCGAGGGCGGTGAGGACGCTCTCGCGGGCGGCGGCCAGTAGCTCGCGGAACGTCGCCTCCGGGCGGACGGTGCCGCGCAGCACCAGGGTGTTGACGAACATGCCGACCACGTCGTGGAGTTCGCCGCGTTCGCGGCCCGAGGTGACGGTGCCGACGGCGAGGTCCGACTGCCCGGCCCAGCGGGCGAGCAGCACCTGGCAGGCCGCCAGGAGGACGGTGTAGAGGGTGCCGTCGGCCTCCCGGCCGCGCTCGCGCAGCCGCTCGGTCAGTTCGGCGGGCAGGGTGAAGGTGACCAGTGCGCCGTCCTTGGTGCGAACGGCCGGGCGCGGCCGGTCGGTGGGCGGCTCCAGCGGGGTCAGGCCCGCCAGGGCCGTGCGCCAGTGCTCGAGGTCCGCCTCGGCGAGGTCGATCCTGGCACGCTGCCAGGCCGCGAAGTCGGTGTAGCGGACGGGCAGTTCGGGCAGCTGCGGGCGGCGGCCCTCGACGGCCGCCGCGTACAGCTCGCCCAGGTCGCGGCCCAGCACGCCCATCGACCAGCCGTCGGTGGCGATGTGGTGCACGGCCAGCACGAGGACGTGCTCGTCCTCGGCGAGCCGGGCCAGGTGGGCGCGCAGCAGCGGCCCGGTGGCGAGGTCGAACGGGGTGGCGGCGATCTCCTCCAGCAGCGCGTCGAGGGCGGCCGGGCGGACGTCCCGGCAGGGCAGCTCGACGGGGTGCGGCGGGCGCACCACCTGCCGGGCGCGGCCGTCGCGTTCGGCGAAGGTGGTCCGCAGCGCCTCGTGCCGCTCGACCAGGGCGTCCAGGGCGGCGCCGAGCGCGGCCCGGTCGAGTGCTCCGCGCAGGCGCAGGACGGACATCGAGGTGTACTCGGTGCTGCCGGGCTCGAAGCGGTCGAGGAACCAGAGCCGCTGCTGGGCGTAGGAGAGCGGCGGTTCGGCGGTCGGATCGGCGGCGGGGATGACGTCGGGGCCGTCCGCGCCTCCCGGTTCGCCGAGGGCCTCGGCGAGGTCGGCCAGCACCGGGTGGCTGAACAGCAGTCGGGGCGAGAGATCCGCGGAGCCGAAGGCGGCGCGCAGCCGGGCGGTGACC
>NZ_JAFLNG010000863.1 GCF_017427025.1 Streptomyces sp. FH025 | reverse complement strand
GCACGACCGGCCGGTGGACCTCGCGGTCACGCCGTCGGGGGTGCACCGGCTGGGGTGAGACGGGCGCGCGAGGAAACGGCGGCGGCCCCGCTCCCTGGTGGGAACGGGGCCGCCGTCGTGCCGTACGGGCGTCAGCCGGTGGTGAGCACCAGCTTGTGCTTGGTGGTCTTCTCGACCGCGTCCGGCGTGTAGGCCCAGGTCAGCAGCTTGCCCTTGAGCCAGAGGTCGGTCTGGTCGTTGTAGTTGTCGTGGAAGGCGTGGCCGGAGGCGCCGCCGACGTTGATCCAGCGCGAGGAGTCGAGGTCGTTCAGGTCGACCACCATCCGCATCGACGGGATCCAGTCCACCTGGTAGCCGGCCGCCGCGTTCCAGCCGGCCGCGTCGACCGCCGCCGAGCCGCCGGAGAGGCGGTACGGGCCGCGGTTGAGCAGCTTGTGGACCGCTCCGGAGGCGATCGAGGAGTCGTCGGTGCCCATGGTCTGCTCGCGCAGCTCCAGCTTGTGCAGGCGGCCCCAGCTCCAGGTGGAGATGTCCTTGCCGAGCTGCGAGGTCAGGTCCTGCCGGGCGTTCTTCATCGCCTCCTTGAGCAGGTTGTCCAGGCCCTTCTGCTCCTTGTGCTGGGAGTCGATGTACGTCCACCACGAGCTGTCGGGCTTGTCCAGCTGGGTGCGCACGACCTCGGTCCAGCGGTCGCCGCCGTCCGGCTGGGCCTTGCCCGGGTCGCGGGTGCCGCACTCGGTGACGATCTTGCTGGAGCTGTCCGGCTTGGTCGGGTCGTCCTGCTGGCGCACCAGCAGGCAGCTGTCCTTGGCCCGGATGTCGGCCGGGAACTTCTGGCCGAAGGCGAGGCTCAGCAGGTTGCGCCAGACGCCGTTGTAGTAGGCGGCGGCGGCCGAGTCGGCGTCCTGGTGGAAGTTCCAGTCCTTCAGCAGGTCCTGGGCCTCGCGCACGTACGGGTCGTCGATCTGCTGCTTGAGCAGCAGCGGGACCAGCGTCTTGGCCATGATGCTGGTGTTGTCCAGCTGGAGGGTCTGCATGTCGTCCGGCGAGATCTTGCCGTTGTTCTTGAGCAGGCCCTCGATCTGGTCGGTGATCTCCTTGGCCCGGGTGCCGTACTCCCAGTCCTTGGTCAGGTTGTACTTGTAGCTCTGGTCCACCACGGCCTGGTTCGCGGTGACGATGTAGCCCGCGGAGGGGTTGAGGCTGTACGGCAGGGCGCTGAAGGGGACCGGGTCCGCCTTCCACTGGTACGAGGAGTCCCAGCCGGGGGCCGGCATGCTGCCGTCGCCCTTGCCGCGCACCGGGATGACGCCCGGGGCCTGGTAGCCGATGTTCTTGGAGTCGGCGTAGATCAGGTTCTGCGCGGGGACGGTGAAGTCCTTGGCGGCGGCGCGGAACTCGTCCCAGTTGCGGGCCTTGTCCAGCTCGAAGACCGCGTCCATGGTCTTGCCGGGGCTGAGCGCCGTCCACTGGAGGGCGACGCCGTAGCCGCCGGTGCCGCGGTCCGGGGCGGAGGTGCCGTTGGGGGCGTACTTGCCGACGTTCTGCTGCTCGGTGCTCTGGTCGGAGATGAGCGGCGCGCCGGTCTGGGTGGTGCGGACGGTGATGGTGCGGTCCTCCCCGCCGGCGACCTTGATGGTCTCCTTGCGGAGGTCGAACTTCACGTCCTTGCCGTCCACCTGGTAGGTGTCCGGGCCGGTGACCTTCTCCAGGAAGAGGTCGGTGACGTCGGCGCCGAGGTTGGTGAAGCCCCAGGCGATGTCCTTGTTGTGACCGATCACCACGCCGGGCATGCCGGCGAAGGTGAAGCCGGAGACGTCGAACTGGCAGGCCGCCGAGGTGGTCCGGCAGTGCAGGCCCATCTGGTACCAGACCGAGGGCAGGCCGGGGCCGAGGTGCGGGTCGTTGGCCAGCAGCGGCTTGCCGGTGGTGGTGTGCGAGCCGGCGACCACCCAGGAGTTGGAACCGATGCCCTGGCCGGGGCGGCCGAGCAGCTGCGGCATCGAGTCGATCCGGTCGGTGAGGCCCTGCAGCATCGCCTTGGTGGTGGCCGCGCCCTGGGCGGTGCCACCGGTGGGGGCGGCGCCCGACTGCGCGGAGCCGTCGGCGGGGCGGTAGGCGTCGCCGGCGACCGTGCCGGTCTTCACGATGGTGCCGTTGCGGGAGTACGGGTAGTCCGGGTACAGCTCGGCGATCTTGTCCGGGGCGAAGTCCTGGGACAGCAGCGAGCGGTCGATCTCCTCCTGGAGGTTCCCGGAGAGGTTCCAGGCCATCGCCTTGAGCCAGGCCACGGAGTCGACCGGGGACCACTGCTCGGGCTTGTAGCCGCTGTTGACGGCGCCGAGCAGGGCGTACTCCAGCGAGGCCTTCTCCCCGCCGGGGTGCTCGGCCAGCCAGGCGTTCACGCCGTCCGAGTAGGCCTGGAGGTACTTCTTGGTCTCGGGCGACAGCTTGGTGTCGTACTCCTTCTGCGCCACCTGGCGCCAGCCCATGGTGCGGATGAAGGCGTCGGTGTCGACCTGGCTGTCGCCGAACATCTCGGACAGCCGGCCGGCCGTGATGTGGCGTCGGACGTCCATCTCCCAGAAGCGGTCCTGGGCCTGGACGTAGCCCTGCGCCCGGAACAGGTCCTCGGCGGTGTCCGCGTACAGCTGCGGGATGCCGTTGGCGTCGCGCTTGACGTCGACCGGCGCGCTCAGGCCCGCCACCTTGACGCTGCCGTCGACCTCCGGGAAGGAGGCGCGGACCGCGGTGACCCCGCGGTAGCCGCCGTAGCCGACGCCGGCCACCAGCAGCACGACCAGCACGATCAACATC
>NZ_JAFLNG010000862.1 GCF_017427025.1 Streptomyces sp. FH025 | reverse complement strand
AGAGACTATAGACCTGTCGGCGAGGCGGCGGAAACACGCCCGGTCCCGAAGGCGCCCGCCGCCACCTTCGGGCGACCACGTCCGAAGGCGGCGACGGGCACGCGGCCCCCATCGGCCGCGGGAAGCCGCGGGAGGGCAGGGCGACCGGGCCGTCCACGGCGTTCCCGCGGGCCCGCGCCATGGAGCACAACTTCCATGTCGCCGGGCCCATGCCTGCCGTCCCGCCACGAACCGCCCGGCGGGCTACCTACCCCGCCCTCCCGCACCTCGCAGTTGCGAATATTAGCAACTGTTCAGGTCTTGGGTGAACGTTCCGCGGCTCCGGGGGTGGCAGGCCTGCCCGGATACGACCACGTGTGGCGCTTCGTGCGAGCCGCGCGCACGGATGCGGCCGGTCCTGTCCGGCTCGAAGTCCGCCGACGATCGGAAGAGATCGCGATTGTCTGAATCCACCACATGCAGAACAGTCGAGTTGCGAAATTCTTCATCTCCGCACAAGATGTTGCGCAGTCCGACAGGAGAAGCGTGCCCGCGGCCGCCCCCAGGCGGACGGCCGGGGCGAGGGAGGATGGCGATGGCCGAGGCCTTCGAGCAGGAGCTGCGCGAGCAGCTGGCCACGGCGCGCCGGGCCCTGAGCGACGCGCGGGCCGCGAGCGACGACGAAGGCGTCGTGGCCTACGAGGGCCGCGTCTGCGGACTGCTCGCGATCGCGGCCCTGCACGGCATCGACGTCGCGGACTGAACAACCCGAGCACGACGCAAGGAGAAGGCTGAGTATGGCCGTCCCGCTGTACCAGGCGAAGGCGGAGTTCTTCCGCACCCTGGGCCACCCGGTGCGCATCCGGGTGCTGGAACTGCTGCAGAACGGCCCGACTCCGGTCCGGGATCTGCTCGCCGACCTCGACATCGAGGCCTCCAACCTCTCCCAGCAGCTCGCGATCCTGCGCCGGTCCAACCTGGTGATCGCCACCCGCGACGGCGGCACCGTCGTCTACACGCTCTCCACCCCGGACGTGTCCGAGCTGCTGCTGGCCGCCCGCCGGATACTGAGCACGGTCATCAGCGAGCAGGGGCAGCTGCTGTCCGAACTGCGCGCCGGGGCCGGGGAGGTCCGGGCGTGAACACCGTCCTCGACCGGGTGCGCGCGGTTCTGCCCACCCGTCAGATCCTCGCCACCATGGGCCGCTCCCCGCGCAAGGACCTGCTCGCCGGGCTCACCGTGGCCATCGTCGCGCTGCCGCTCGCCCTCGGCTTCGGCATATCCTCCGGCGCGGGCGCCGAGGCGGGCCTGGCCACCGCCGTCGTCGCCGGGGCGCTGGCCGCCGTCTTCGGCGGTTCCAACCTCCAGGTGTCCGGCCCCACCGGCGCGATGACCGTCGTCCTCGTCCCGATCGTCGCCCGCTACGGCACCGACGGGGTCCTGACGGTCGGCCTGCTGGCCGGCGTGGTCCTCATCGGTTTGGCCCTGCTGGGCGCGGGGCGCTGGATGGCCTACGTGCCGGTGCCCGTGGTCGAGGGCTTCACGCTCGGCATCGCCGGTGTCATCGCCCTCCAGCAGGTCCCCGGCGCGCTCGGCGTCACCAAGCCCGAGGGCGACAACCCCGCACTCGTCGCCGCCAAGGCCGTCCGAGAGTTCGCCGCCGCCCCGCACTGGGCCGCCGTCGCGGTGGCGCTCGCGGTGGCGGCCGTGATGCTGGTCGGCGTACGGCTGCGGCCGGCCGTGCCGTTCTCCCTGATCGCCGTCGTCGCCGCCACCGTCGTCGCCAGGTTCGCCGACCTGCCGGTGGCCACCATCGGTCACCTGCCCGCCGGGCTCCCGGCCCCCTCGCTCGGCTTCCTCGACCCCTCCGCGATTCCGGCGCTCCTGCCCTCGGCCCTCGCCGTCGCGGCGCTGGCCGCGCTGGAGTCTCTCATGTCCGCGACCGCCGCCGACGCGATGAGCGTCTCCGAGCGCCACGACAGCAACCGCGAACTGTTCGGCCAGGGCCTGGCCAACCTCGCCGCCCCGCTGTTCGGCGGCGTCGCCGCGACCGGCGCCATCGCCCGCACCGCCGTCAACGTGCGCTCCGGCGCCGCCTCCCGGCTCGCCGCCCTCGTCCACGCCGCCGTCCTCGCCGTGATCGTCTTCGCGGCCGCCCCGCTCGTGGCCGGCATCCCGCTCGCCGCCCTGGCCGGCGTGCTGATCGCCACCGCCGTACGCATGGTCCAGGTCGGCTCACTGCGCGCGCTCGCCCGCACCGGCCGGGGCGAGGCCGCCGTCCTCGCCCTCACCGCCGCGGCCACCCTCGCCTTCGACCTGGTCACCGCCGTCGTCGTCGGGATGCTCGTCTCCGGCGCCCTGGCGCTCGCCGCCGTCGCCAAGGCCGCCCGCGTCGAACAGGTCCCCCTGCACGCCGACCAGCCGGCGGGCGACCACCACGAGGAGGAGCAGGCGCTGCTCGCCGAGCACATCGTCGCCTACCGCATCGACGGGCCGCTGCTGTTCGCCGCCGCCCACCGCTTCCTGCTCGAACTCACCGAGTCCACCGAGGTCAAGGTCGCGATACTGCGGATGTCGAGGGTCAGCGCGATCGACGCCAGCGGCGCCACCGTCCTCGGCGACGCCATCACCGAGCTCCAGCGGCGCGGCACCCTCGTCCTCGTCTCCGGCATCCGCGACGAACACCACCGCCCCCTGGACGCCCTCGGCATACTCGACCGCCTGCGCGCGGACGGCCACGTCTTCGGGACGACACCGGACGCCATCGCCTACGCCCGCACCCACCTGCGCGGCCGGCTGATCCCGGCGGGGCGCACCACCGGCGACGCGGCCCCCGCAG
>NZ_JAFLNG010000861.1 GCF_017427025.1 Streptomyces sp. FH025 | reverse complement strand
TGGCCATCGAGTCCAGCGGCCTCAGCCTGGACCGGATCCGCGCGGCGCTGGCCCAACGCGGCGTCAGGGTCAGTGTCACGACCCTGAGTTACTGGCGCCGCGGCCGAAGCCAGCCCGAGCGGGCCAGCTCGCTGCGCGCCGTCCACCTGCTGGAGGAGCTGCTCGGCCTGCCGCACAGCTCGCTCTCCTCACTGCTCGGCCCGCCGCGCCCGCGCGGCCGCTGGGCCGCCGCCGCCAACACCAGCCACCTCGGGCTGGAGGACGTCTGGCCGGGCGAGCAGGAGATCGCCGCCATCTTCGCCGAGCTGGACGCCCCGCCGGCCGGCGAGCTGGAGCGGCTCAGCATCCACGACTCGTACTACGTGGACGCCGAGCGGCGCGCCAACCTGCTGCGGATGCGCCAGGTGGTGCGCGCCACCGTCGGCGGCGTCGGCCGCTGCCTGGTCGTCCACAAGGCCGACGAGGAGGCCACCGGCTGCCCGGAGGTCACCTCGGTGCGGCATGGCCGGCTCGGCCGGGTCCGCCGCCGCCCGGAGGTCGGGCTGACCGTCGCCGAGGTGATGCTGGACCGCCCGCTCGGGCTCGGCGACAGCACGGTCTTCGAGTACGAGGTGGAGATCCCGCCCGGCGGCCCGACCCTGGAGTACAGCCGCCGCTTCGCCACGCCCGTGCGCGAGTACGTGCTGCAGGTGCACTTCGACCCGGCGGCCGTCCCGGTGCACTGCGAGCGCTACGACCGCGAGCCGGGCGCCGACGTCGACCACCGCCGCGAACAGCTGTGGATCGGCGCCTCGGCGAGCGCCCACGTCCTGGCCCCGGACCAGCAACCGGGCCACATCGGCATCCGGTGGGAGTGGGCCTGACCGCTGCCCACCGCCGCCCGGAGAGCCCCGTCGGACCAGGTCCGGCGGGGCTCTCGCGTTCCGCCCGCGAGATGCCTAACCACTTCACCCCGGAGAACCGGTTGACGCTCCATCATCTAACCCGTAGCGTCGCATGTACCGGTTAGGCAGCAGCCTCGCCGGACGCCCCAGCCCCGGGAGTGACCAGGCATGTCCAGCACCGCCCTGCTCCGCACCCTCCAGACCGGCCACGTGGGCCTGAACGTCACCGACCTGGCCCGCTCGATCGACTTCTACCGCGCCGTCCTCGGCCTCGACATCGCCCACGAGGGCACCGACCCCGATCGCCGCTTCGCCCTGCTCGGCCGCGACGGCCGCCTGGTGGTGACGCTCTGGCAGCAGAGCACCGGCGCCTTCGCCACCGCCGCCCCCGGCCTGCACCACCTCTCCTTCGAGGTGGAGAGCCTCGACGAGGTCCGCGCCGCCGAACGCCTGCTGCGGGAGCTCGGCGCCGAGTTCGCCCACGACGGCGTCGTCCCGCACAGCGAGGGCTCCGCCTCCGGCGGCATCTTCTTCACCGACCCGGACGGCATCCGGCTGGAGATCTACGCCCGCACCGGGGTGGACGAGACCGAGGCCGTCGTGCCCGACGCCACCGTCCCGACCTGCGGCTTCTTCTAGACGAACGGGGCTGACGCCATGACCACCGCCGGCACGCCCTACCACCCCGGCGAGCGGGCGGCCCAGGCCCGGGCCGGCCGCACCGACCGGGCCGACCACGCCGGCCGGTCGATCCGCGACACCGTCCCGGCCGTCGCCGCCCGCTTCCTGACCGAGCGGCGGATGCTGGTGGTCGGCGCCGCCGCCCCGGACGGCCGGGTCTGGGCCACCCAGCTGTCCGGCCCGGCGGGCTTCCTCCAGGCCCCCGACGAGCGCACCCTGACGGTCGCCGCCCGCCCGGCCGAGGCCGACCCGCTGGCCGAGGCGCTGGCCCGCCCCGCCCACGTCGGCACCATCGCCCTGGACCCGGCCGGCCGCCGCCGGATGCGGCTCAACGGCCGCTCGGCCCCGGACGGCCGGGGCGGGCTGGCGATCCACGCCGAGGAGGTGGTCGCCAACTGCCCGAAGTACATCCAGCGCCGCACCCCGCTGGACCGCCCGGACGCCGGCCCGCCCCGTACGGTCGCCGGGGGTTCGGCGCTGTCCACCGGTCAGCGGCTGTTCGCGGCCACCGCGGACACCTTCTTCATCGCCACCACCGGCCCGGACGGCAGCGTGGACGCCTCGCACCGCGGCGGTCTCCCCGGCTTCCTGGAGGCGGTGGCACCGGACCGGCTGCGCTGGCCCGAATACTCCGGCAACAGCATGTTCATGACGCTGGGAAACCTGGAGCTGGACCCGCGGGCCGGCCTGCTGCTGCCCGACTGGGAGAGCGGCGGGGCGCTGCTGGTCACCGGCGAGGCCCGCACCGACTGGTCCGAGGAGTCCCGACAGGCCGCCCCGGGCGCCGAGCGGATGGTCGAACTGACCGTCACCGGCGTTCTCGAACTCGCCGATGCCACCCCGTTGACCTGGACGGATCCCGAGTACTCGCCCGCCAATCCTCGCTGACCACGACTCAGGGTCCGTACGCGCTCCAGTGGTTCCTCCGGGCTGCCACCACACCCGGAAGCCGCACGGCCGTCACCCGTTCGGCCTAGTCCGCCATGACAGTCCCCGCCCGCTTTGGGACTTTGGTCCCGATAACACGGATCTGGGCCGGGAAGGCCATTCCTGTCCCGTCGTCAGGCGCGGACCAGGAAAGACCGCAGGAAAGAGGCGGAGCATGACCATGACCGACCCGTCCCCACTCATGGCCTTCGACGAAGTCGAACCTGAGGAGGACTGCATATGCGGAGGCTGCAGCACCCGCCGCCGTGCCAGACGGATCGCCGCGCCGGTGCACGAGGGCGGCCACGCCGCGGCCCGCAGCATGCGCCGC
>NZ_JAFLNG010000860.1 GCF_017427025.1 Streptomyces sp. FH025 | reverse complement strand
TGCCCCGGGTTCGGTCGTCGTGTCGGGTGATCTGGACGCGCTGGACGAGCTGCTGGCGGCCTGTGAGGCCGACGGCGTCCGCGCTCGCCGCCTGCCCGTCAACTACGCCGCGCACTCCGTCCAGGTCGAGGCGATCCGCGAGCAACTGCTCACCGAACTGGCCGACATCACGCCGCACCCGGCGGTGATCCCGTTCTACTCGACGGTGACCGGCGAGGAGATCGACACCTCCGCCCTCGACGCCGACTACTGGTACCGCAACCTCCGCGAACCCGTACGCTTCGACCTCGCCGTCGAGGCCCTCACGCAGGACCGGCACGGCGTGTTCGTGGAGGTCAGCCCGCACCCCGTACTGGTGCCGGTGATGGACGGCGTCGTGACCGGCACGCTGCGCCGCGGCGGCGGCAGGCGGGAATTCCACCTCGCCCTGGCGCGCCTGCACACGCAAGGCGTGGCTGTCGACTGGACGCCGGTCTTCCCCGGCGAGCCCCACCATGTCCCGCTGCCGACGTACGCCTTCCAGCACCGGCCGTACTGGTTGAACCCCGCCGCCGTGAAGGGTGACGTGTCGGCGGCGGGACTGGACTCGGCCGGGCACCCGCTGCTCGGGGCCGTCGTCGAACTGGCCGGGGACGAGAGCGTCCTGCTCACGGGGCGGCTCTCGACGGCCACCCGGCCATGGCTGGCCGACCACGTCGTCCTGGGCTCCGTGCTGCTGCCCGGCACCGTGTTCGTCGAACTCGCCATGCACGCCGGACGGCAGGCCGGCTGCGACGTCCTGGACGAACTGGTGCTGGAAGCCCCCATGATCCTGCCGGACGACGGTTCCGTGCCGGTCCAGGTCGTCGTCGGCGCACCGGACGGGACGGGCCGACGCCCCGTCACCGTGCACTCCCGGACGGGCGGCACCTGGCTGCGGCACGCCACCGGCATGCTGGCGACCGGCGGCCGCCCCCACCCGTACGACACCGGCGAGCCCTGGCAGCCGGTCGGTGAACCCGTCGACCTGACCGACTTCTACGACACCCTCGCCGCCCAGGGCTACGAGTACGGGCCGGTGTTCGCGGGCGTACGCGAGATCCGGCGGCAGGGCGACGAGCTCTACGCCGAGGTGGCGCTGCCCGCCGACACCCGCGACCGCTTCGGTCTCCACCCCGCGCTGCTCGACGCCGCACTCCAGCCGCTGACCCTGCTGGCGGCCGGCCGCCTGCCGTTCTCCTTCGCCGGGGTGTCGATGCGGAAAGCCGGCTCCACGGCCCGGGTCCGCCTCACGCCCACCGGCCCCGACACCTTCCGGGTCGCGCTCGCCGACGAATCCGGGCCGCTGGCGGTGATCGACGCGCTGACCGTGCGCCACCGGCCGCCGGGCATGCAGGTCGCCGGGACCAACCAGCTCTTCCGCCTCGACTGGGTGCCCGTCGAGAGCACCGGCGAACCCCCGGCCGTCCACCACGTCACGCCTCCGGCGGGAGACCCCGTGGCGGCCGCGCACACCGTCGCCGCCGAGACGTTGGGCGTGCTCCAGGACTTCCTGCGCGACGGGGACGGTCGGCTGGCCGTCGTGACCCGCGGGGCGGTCGGGCCGGACCCCGTCGACCTGCCGTCCAGCGTCGTCTGGGGCCTGGTCCGCGCGGCCCAGGCGGAACACCCCGACCGGTTCGTGCTCGTCGACACCGACGATCGCGTCCTCGTCGCGGGGGACGAACCGCAGCTCGTCGTCCGCGACGGCGCCGCCCACGCCGCCCGCCTGGTACGGGCCGAAGCGGCTCCGGCGCCCGGCCCGCTCGACCCGAACGGCACCGTGCTGATCACCGGAGGCACCGGAACACTGGGCCGCCTCGTCGCCCGGCACCTGCGCGACCGGCACGGCATCCGACACCTGCTCCTGCTCAGCAGGACCGCGGCGGAGGTGGACTTCGACGCCGAGGTGGTGGCCTGCGACGTGGCCGACCGGGACGCGCTGGCGGCCGTACTGGAGTCGATCCCGGCCGCGCACCCGCTGACCGCGGTCGTGCACGCGGCCGGCGTGCTCGACGACGGCGTCGTCGAATCCCTCACGCCCGACCGGATCGACCAGGTGCTGCGGCCCAAGGCCGACGCCGCCTGGCACCTGCACGAGCTGACGAAGGACCTCGGCCTGAGCGCGTTCGTGCTCTTCTCGTCCGCCGCCGGCGTGCTGGGCGGACCGGGCCAGGCGAACTATGCCGCCGCGAACGCCTTCCTGGACGCCCTCGCCGTGCACCGGCGTGCCCTGGGCCTGCCGGGCGTGTCGCTGGCCTGGGGGCAGTGGGCCGAGGACAGCGGGCTGACCGAGCGCCTCACCGACACCGACCGCAAGCGCCTCGCCCGCGCCGGCGTGCTGCCGATGCCCACGGACCAGGCGCTGGCACTGTTCGACCTGGCCCTGGGTGCCGCCGATCCCGCGCTGGTCCCCGCACACCTCGACCTGTCGGTGGCGTCCAGCCGCCCCCTGCTCAGCCGCCTCACCCGTACCAGGCCCACCCGGCGCACTGACCGGCCGGGCCTGGGCAGGGAACTGGCGGCCCTGCCCGAGACCGAGCAGCACAGCCGCGTCCTGGAACTGGTCACCGGCCAGACGGCCGCGGTCCTCGGCCACACCGACACCGCGGCCGTCAGCGCCGAGCGGGCCTTCAAGGACCTGGGCTTCGATTCGCTCACCGCGGTGGAGCTGCGCAACCGCCTGTCCGCGGTCGCCGGGGTACGGCTGCCCGCGACGATGGTCTTCGACTACCCGACCCCCGACGCGCTGGCCGGCCACCTGCGGGACCTCCTGGTCGGCGCCCGGCGCCAGGCCCCTGCCTCA